>NZ_CP128187.1:4500000-4783464 GCF_035207705.1 Maribacter sp. BPC-D8 | reverse complement strand
AACAGAAATCACATAAAAATTGAACAACATTGATTACCTCAATACACATTACAACCTTCCACTATTAAACTGGTTTGTGTTTCTCAAATTCAAACAGCATTAGATACTCAAAAAGAAGTTTCACCAAGTCATTATATTACATATTAAGACCCAAAAAAAGTGTAAACAATATATAATAACATCGCAATTTTAAAATCTATACTCTTACGTCAGCAAAAACATAAGGAGAAAAAAAATTGATTTTTATTGTTACTCATATATACTACATCGAATTCTCGTTACTTGAACTTGATATAGCAGTATAATATCATCCATTTAAAACTCTACATAAAACCAGTTCTAACAATACTATCTGCAAATACTACCACCACTTTCTATATGCGAAACAATAGATAGCATAAAATTTAAATTATTAGCCACTTATACCACTAAGCTCTACCTATATAAAAAGGATATACCAACTCACCTTATTACAATGAGAATTAAAACACAAAAAAGCCACACCTTTTAAGATGTGGCTTTAAAATTTAGTGACCTCGAAAGGACAGTATAGCTTATCTATGACTTACACTCTAACAACAGCGAAAACATAGGTAGAAAAAGATCGGTTTAAATTGTTACTCATATATAGCACATCGAATTCTAGCTATTAGAACTTGGTATATCATTAATCAGCAACTATAATCATCAGTTTAAAACATCTACTAAAAACTAGTTCTACCAATACTGTCTGTACATACTACCACCATTTTCAATAGGCTAAATAAAAGATGATATAAAATTTAAATTATTAGCTACTTATTCCCCTAAACTCTACCCATATACATAGGTTATACTAACTCACCTTATTACAATGAGAATTAAAACACAAAAAAGCCACACCTTTTAAGATGTGGCTTTAAAACTTAGTGACCTCGAAGGGATTCAAACCCCCAACCCTCAGAGCCGAAATCTGATGCGCTATTCAGTTGCGCCACGAGGCCATTATTTTATATTCAGTGTTCAATTAGCAATTAGCAATTAGCAATTAGCAATTAGCAATTAGCAATTAGCAATTAGCAATTAGCAATTAGCAATTAGCAAAATTAAAAATTAAAAATGCCCTAATACAAATCTATGTTACGCTAATTTACTTTTTACGATTGTAGATATTAATTTACCGTCTGCTTGACCGGCTAATTCTTTAGAAACAATCCCCATAACCTTACCCATATCCTTCATTCCTGAAGCACCGGTAGCTTCTATAGTTTGAACTACTACTTTTTCTACCTCTTCCTCTGTAAGTTGTTCTGGTAAAAATTGTTCTATTACCGCAATCTGTGCCAATTCTGGATCAGCAAGATCTTGTCTTCCTTGTTCTATAAAAATAGCAGCACTATCTTTTCGTTGTTTTACTAACTTCTGTACTATTTGTATCTCATCATCTTCAGTTATTTCACCACCTCCACTCGTGCTCGCTACCAATAAAGCAGATTTAATAGCCCTAAGTGATTCTAGCGCTACAGCATCCTTTGCTTTCATAGCTAATTTCAACTGCTCCATTACTCTCTGCTGTAGTCCCATTTTATCTTTATTTTGGTCAGCAAAGATAAAAAAATAAAACCCGAAAACTAACTTAGTTTTCGGGTTTAAAAATATTATAAGACTATTATTAGTCTACATTATCATGTAAAAATGAATTATTAGATCTTAACTGTATATCATCGTTACTATCTCCACTCAACGATGTTCTAGAAATCTTCTTTTCTCGTGAACTTTCATTCAAATCAACACCTTGTCTTTGATATGCCGGTTTCTTTTCGTCATAGCTAGTAGGCGCGTTATTTTTGAACTTATAATTGAAATCTTTCAATTTTCTTCTACGTTCATCTGCTCTATCTCTCAATAACTCTTCAATCGGCGTTTCCATTGGATCTAATTGTTCCTCTGGGTGTGCTTCTCTTTTTGGAGCTACAGTTTTTCTCTCGAATACCAACTCGTCTTCAATAATTTTAGGTTCGAACTCTTCTGCCTTAGATTTTGCACCAGTCAGCTTACTTTCTAACTGCATGTAGTCATCTAAACTATAGCGTTTTTCACCATTCTTATTATACTCTAATACTGGTACAATTTCGATGCTTTCATTAACATCTATATCTTTTACTTCATCATGTAGATCAAACATGATTACGTTTTCTTTCTCCTCTTCTCCTCTTGATGAACTTTCAAAACCAACTGTAAATTGATCATCTTCTTCTTCAACTTGTATCTCTTCTGGTTCAACTACTTCAATATCTCTAAAAGATGAAGGTGCATCTACGATAACAAAATCTTCTTCTGAAACGTTCTCCGCTAATACTTCCTCGTAAAAAACATTGAAATTTTTAATATAGTTCGTTGTAGGTATCAAATCAAAATCTTCTTCCTCAACGAACTCATACTTTTTTACGGGTTTAACTTGTTTTACCTCCTCTTCCTCATCGTCCATTTCTAAAGTATGGACCGTTTTTTGGTTCGATAACAACATTGCCTCTGCACGTTGTCCTTCCTCCAAAGTATGTATGATCTTCTTTGACTCAGTATTTACAATATCATCTTGTTGCTCAATATTAAAACCTGTAGCAATTACCGTTACAGCAATAGCTTCGCCTAAGCTCTCATCTTCACCAACACCCATAATGATGTTTGCTCCGTATCCTGCCTCAATCTGAATATGATCATTGATTTCTCCAATCTCATCGATAGTAATTTCTTGTGCACCAGAAACAATCAATAACAATACATTTTTAGCTCCTTGAATTTTGTTGTCATTCAATAACGGAGAATCTAATGCTTTCATGATTGCCTCATTAGCTCTTGCAGAACCAGATGAAATAGCAGAACCCATAATAGCAGTACCACTATTAGATAGTACTGTTTTAGCATCACGTAAATCTATGTTTTGTGTATAGTGATGTGTAATAACTTCTGCAATACCTCTAGCAGCAGTTGCTAATACTTCATCAGCTTTAGAGAAACCAGCTTTGAAACCTAGGTTTCCGTATACTTCTCTTAATTTATTGTTATTAATGACGATCAGCGAATCGACATTATTGCGTAATTTTTCAATACCACGTTGTGCTTGTTCAACTCGCATTTTACCTTCGAATTGAAACGGCATAGTAACGATACCAACAGTAAGAACATCCATTTCTTTTGCAAACTTGGCAATTACGGGAGCAGCACCAGTTCCTGTTCCCCCACCCATACCTGCAGTAATGAAGATCATTTTAGTAGTTGTATCCAACATACTTTTAATCTCTTCCATACTTTCCATGGCAGCTTGTTCACCTACTTCAGGATTGGCACCAGCACCCAAACCTTCAGTTAATGAAATGCCTAATTGTATTTTGTTTGGCACCGGACTATTGTCTAAAGCCTGAGAATCTGTATTACAGATCACAAAATCAACTCCGTTAATTCCTGCTTGGAACATGTGATTAATGGCATTGCTACCACCGCCACCTACACCAATGACTTTTATAACGTTGCTTTGATTCTTTGGTAGATCAAAGGAGATATTATCAAATTCGCTGTTCTTACTCATATTCTAATTATTACTGGTTATGTATTCTCTTGTGCTATGCTTATTACTCTGCGTTATCTAAAAATTCTTTCAATTTTTCAGACCACTTATCAAAAACAGATTTTCTTTCTTTATGCAGGTTTGGGCGTGCTACTGCTTCGGTATCTCGTTCAGCATATACCAACT
This sequence comes from Maribacter sp. BPC-D8, assembly GCF_035207705.1. Lineage (NCBI taxonomy): Bacteria > Pseudomonadati > Bacteroidota > Flavobacteriia > Flavobacteriales > Flavobacteriaceae > Maribacter > Maribacter sp. BPC-D8. Next base: position 4,779,734 of record NZ_CP128187.1, on the reverse strand, counting down.
CTTCTTCTTCCTGCTCAAGTTCTTGTTCTTGTAAAATTTCTTCTTGCGTTAATTTCAACTTCTCCTGATTTTTAATGGCATTCATTAAAAGTCCAACAGCTGTTGCGTATAACGGACTAGCAACTTCTTCATCAGAATCGCCTGCTAGGTGTTCGTTAGGGTACCCGATACGAGTATCCATACCTGTTATATATTCTACTAATTGCTTTAAATGTTTTAGTTGGCTTCCACCACCTGTTAACACGATACCTGCAATCAATTTCTTCTTTTGTTCTTCGTGACCGTAGTTTTTGATTTCTACATATACTTGCTCGATAATCTCAACTACACGTGCATGAATTATTTTAGAAAGATTTTTCAAAGAGATTTCTTTTGGCTCTCTACCACGTAAACCTGGTATAGATACAATTTCGTTATCTCTGTTCTCTCCCGGCCATGCTGAACCAAATCTGGTTTTCAACAACTCTGCCTGTTTTTCTATAATCGAACATCCTTCTTTAATATCTTCTGTAATGACTCCACCACCGAAAGGTATTACTGCCGTATGTCTAATGATACCATCTTTAAAAATAGCCAGATCAGTTGTACCACCACCTATATCGATTAGTGCTACACCTGCTTCTTTTTCTTCTTGACTTAATACTGCATCAGATGACGCTAGTGGCTCTAGTGTTATATTTCCTAAATCTAATCCTGCACTTTTAATGCAACGACCTACATTCTTTATAGAAACAACTTGACCAACTACTACATGAAAGTTAGCTTCTAGCCTACCTCCATACATACCAACAGGCTCGCGTATTTCAGCTTGACCATCAACTTTGTATTCTTGTGGTAAAACATGAATAATCTCTTCACCCGGTAGCATAATCAATTTGTGCACTTGATTACATAGTAAGTCTACATCTTCGTCACCGATTACTTCCTCAGAATCTTTTCTGGTAATGTAATCGCTGTGCTGTAAACTTCTAATATGCTGACCGGCGATACCAACAACAACAGAACCAATTTTAAGACCAGAATTTGCTTCTGCCTCTTCAACCGCCTGCTGAATAGATTTTATCGTTTGGGTAATATTATTTACCACACCTCTGTGTACACCTAAACTTTTGGACTTACCGATACCCAAAATCTCAATTTTACCATACTCGTTTTGCTTTCCGATTATGGCAACGATTTTCGTTGTTCCAATGTCTAAACCGACTGAATATTTAGTTTGTTCCATTTTAATTATATTTTAGTGCACACCACCTGGTTATTGAATTCTAAACTTACTTCTGCATAATCCTCCAAGGTTTCATCCTTGTTCGCTTTGGCATAAAATGCCTTAAAATTGCTAAACTTGGCCTCTAAATCTTCAATACCGCCTATGTTCACAACAAAATTGTTAAGCCTTAATCGTAACTGATATTCTTCTTCTCCTTTAATGTGAATACCAATAACAGATTCACGAAAAAAATCGTCCATATTTATATGTTCCAAAATGACATAGACATCTTCAAGGCTTTTACCACTGATATTGCCCGTTATAATGGGAACTCTTGCTGAATGATTATTTGAAAGAGGCATTCTCTTTCCTTCATCGTCCAAATAGAATTTTGAATCCCCCTCAATACGTCCTATTGGCTTACGTTGAACAATTCTCGACGTCAGCTCACCATCTATTGTTAGATAGACTTGTGCACTTTTTACCATTTCATTGGCCTCAAGGGCCTTTTCTACAGTATTCAAAACTATATTTTCTTTAGGCACATTATCAAGGCTACCGTAATTTTGTATTAACAATTTATTAACCGTTCCTTCGGTGAGGTACAAATTTTGCTCCCCAACGAATTCTACCTTCATTCCCGTAACATTCTTGGTGCTATTACGCTCATTCGAAAAAGCATATAACCCCATGATTACCAGAATCAAAGCAGCCAACTTTATAAAATTCCAATTAACCTGCATACGACATCTCTTTTTTTATTTTCACAACTTCTAAACCTATATCTCCAGCTCCCATTGTTAGTAAAACTTCAGGATCTTGTTTTTTTATCTCAGAAACGATTTGTTCTTTTGAAATTAATTTTTTATTACTACTTGTCACCTTACCCAACAACCATTCTGCCGTTACCCCTTCAAGTGGTTCTTCTCTAGCCGGATAGATATCTAACAACAACATATTCTCGAATTGCGATAAGCTTTTTGCGAACTCATCTGCAAAATCACGTGTTCTTGAAAACAAGTGCGGCTGAAAAATTGCCAATACCTTTTTATTCGGATGCATTTCTGCAACTGCTTCAAAAACAGCATTGATTTCAGTAGGGTGATGTGCATAATCATCAATAAAAATGAAATCATCACTTTTAATCTGATACGAAAATCGCCTTTGCACTCCTTTAAATGTTGCTAATGCCTCTGCAAGGCGATGCGGCGGGGAACCTGCTTGCATCGCCATTGCGAAAGCTACCAAACCGTTCAACAAATTATGTCGCCCAGGTTTGTTAAATTCAACCCCTTCTAGTTTGAGGTCAGGGGTCTCCAAATCGAATATGTAGGTGCCATGTTCTATTTTTATGTTCCGGATGCAATAATCCGAATCGTCTTCTATACCATAGGTCAACCCTTCTAAAGGCAAACCATTTCGAACAAATAATTTACCGCCTGGTTTTAAGCGTCTGGTAAAATCTACAAATGTTCTTTCCAATTCTTGCGCATCACCATAAATATCAAGGTGATCAGCATCCATTGACGTAACACAGGCTACATTTGGTGTCAACTGCATAAATGAACGATCAAATTCATCTGCTTCTACCACCGAATACTCCGTTCCTTCTAACAGGAAATTACTATTGAAATCTTCTGAAATTCCGCCTAAGAACGCCGTCATTTTAACTCCTGTTTCTTTTAACAAATGTGCCAAAATACTAGAGGTTGTTGTTTTACCATGCGTACCGGCAACTGCTAAACAAAAAGAGTCTTTGGTTATCAAACCAAGTACCTCTGAACGTTTCTTAATCGTGAATCCATTATTTAAAAAATACTGATACTCAGAATGAGAAGCAGGTACTGCTGGCGTATACACTACCAAGGTATGCTCTGGGTCATTCTTATATTCTTGCGGCACAGCATCAATATCATCTGTATAATGAATATCAATACCTGAACTTGCCAATTCTTTCGTTAGCGGACTCTCGGTTTTGTCATACCCAGCAACCGCCTTATTTATAAACGCAAAATAACGCGCCAAAGCAGACATACCTATGCCCCCTATGCCAATAAAATACACCTTATGTATTTGCGTTACGTTCATTTTATTTTATCAATTTTTCTATTTCATCACAGATATCAGCAGTGGCATTTGGTAACGCCAATGACTTAATATTCTTTGATAATTCTTGTTGCTTTTCTACGGATTTAAATACCGATTCAAACTCCGTTTTAAATTTCGCATCAAGCTCTTTTTCTCTAATCATAATTGCGGCTTCATGCCCAACCAACGACAATGCATTCATGGTCTGGTGATCTTCTGCCACAACTGGCGAAGGAATAAAGAATGTTGGTTTCCCAACCAAACACAATTCTGATACCGCACCTGCACCTGCTCTTGAAATAATGAAATCTGCTGCTACATAAGCTTTATCCATCGAGTTTAAAAAAGCATGCACTTTAATGTTCTCTGACTGATGTGATTTGTAGGTTTCATAATACCCTTTACCACATTGCCATATTACTTGTAAGCCTAATGCTTTAAAATATTCTAAATGATCCGCTACCAATTGATTGATGCGTCTTGCCCCTAAACTTCCACCTAATACTAAAAGTGTTTTCTTATCGGCTTTCAATTCAAAATACTGTAAAGCTTCATCTTTAGTAGCTTTCAATTCTACCAAATCTGAACGTACAGGATTACCTGTTTTTACAATTTTATCTTTCGGAAAAAATCGCTCCATGCCATCATATGCCACACAGATTTTCTTCACTTTATCTTTTAATAGTTTATTAGTAATGCCTGCAAAAGAATTTTGTTCTTGCAACACACATGGTATTCCTTTTACGGTTGCCATTTTTAACAACGGACCACTAGCAAAACCACCCGTACCAATTACGGCGTGTGGCTTAAACTTCGATACGATGCTATTTGCTCTCATTAAACTACTTATCAATTTTATTGGAAATAGTAGATTTTTAAGGGTCAGTTTGCGCTGAATTCCTGTAATCCACAATCCTTCTATTTTGTACCCTGCTTGTGGTACTTTCTCCATCTCCATTCTATCCTTCGCACCAACGAACAAAAATTCTGCATCAGGATGTCTCCTTTTCAATTCGTTCGCTATGGCTATCGCCGGATAAATATGTCCGCCAGTACCTCCTCCTGATAGAATAAACTTATAACTGCCCACTTAAAATCTCTAAAGGGTTCGTTTCATCCATATCAATATCGTTGCCAGAAGCACTCTCCTGAGCTATACTTTTATTACTTGCACTTAAAATTATACCTATCGCCAAACAGGTCATCCAACTAGAAGTACCTCCACTACTGATCAATGGTAAGTTCTGACCTGTTACCGGAAACAACTCCACCGCTACTGCCATATTGATCAACGCTTGAAACACAATGGGCAAACCAACACCTAGCACCAATAACTTACTAAAGACCGATGCACAACCATTGGCAACCACCACTATTCTAAACAAGAGAAACAAGTAAAATAACATGAGAATAAATCCTCCTATCAAACCATATTCTTCCACTATAATCGCATAGATAAAATCTGATGAACTCTGTGGCAAAAAGTTCTTCTGTACACTTTTTCCAGCTCCTTTACCCATTACTCCGCCAGTAGCTATTGCTATTTTTGCTCTTTCTATTTGATAGGAGCCTTCGGTATCCTCAGGGTTTGAGAAACTATCTATACGGCTCATCCACGTATCTACCCTATTCGGGAATAAATCTGGGAAAGCTTTTGCCGTTAATACGAACATGGTCAAAAACAACATACCCGCTCCAACAATGCCAAATAAGTATTTCATAGGATATCCTCCTAAAAAACACAATACCATAACCATTGAAAAAACGATTGCTGCCGTTGAAAAGTTCGCTGGTAAAATAAGTGCTACTACTAAGAAAACCGGAAGCCATAAAGGCAATATGCTGTCTTTAAATGTTATTTTTATATCTCTAACTTTTGAGAAATAACGCGCTACATATATCATTAATACTACTGCTGCCAAGTTAGAAGGCTGAAAACCGAAACCTACCAATGGTAAGCGTATCCAACGACTATCGTTAGTACCACCACTTGAGGTGCCTTGTGCCAATACGAATATGAGCAAGACCAACACTATAGGCAGTGCAATCATTGAAAGCCCCTTAAAGAAGTGTGTAGGTATTTTATGTACCCCATAAATAATTCCAAAGCCTAAAAACAACAGTATGGCATGTTTTACCAAATGACCAACTGGCGTACCACTACCTACTACATACACCAAGTTACTACTGGCACTATATACTGGCAGAAATGAAAATAAGGCCAAGAGTGCCGCAATGGCCCAAATAGCTTTATCTCCTTTTATATTTTGAAATATATTCAACACCCTATAGGTTCTTTACACAGTTCTTAAATTGATCTCCGCGATCCTCATAATTCTTAAACAAATCGAAACTTGCACATGCCGGTGATAACAAAACCGTATCGCCACGTTCTGCAATCTTATAAGCTACTTTCACCGCTTCTTCCATTGCATATGTTTCTACTAATAGATCCACAGCATTACCGAATACATGCTTTATCTTTTCATTATTCTCACCTAAGCAAATAATTGCTTTTACTTTTTCTCGTACCAATGGCATTAACTCCATGTACTCATTGCCCTTATCTACACCACCTACAATCCATACAGTAGGTGTTTTCATGCTATCTAATGCGTAATAAGCAGCGTTTACATTCGTTGCCTTTGAGTCATTGATATATTCTACATGATGTATTTTCAACACCTTCTCCAAACGGTGGGGAGCCCCTTGAAAATTAGAAACACAGGCTCTTATCGTTTCCTTACGGATACCAACTAATTTTGCAATTGTTGCCGCTGCCATTGTGTTCTTTACATTGTGCTGACCTTCTAAGGCCAAAGTGTCTTTAATCATGCTAATAGTGTCTGTTGTTGTTTTTATTATTATCTCGTTTTGTTCTATAAATGCGCCTTGTTCAAATACTTTATTCAATGAAAAGGGCATTAATTTTGATTTAACTGGGTGCTTGTTCAGCCATTCTACCAAAACTGTATCATCTGCATCATAAATCAAATAATCGTTTTCGTCTTGGTTTTCTGCAATTCTGAATTTAGATGCGATATAGTTTTCAAACTCATACTCATACCGATCTAAATGATCTGGTGTAATATTCGTAATCACGGCAATGTGTGGTTTAAAATCTACTATGCCGTCTAATTGAAAACTGCTAATCTCAAGTACGTAATACTCAAAATCATTCTCTGCAACCATTTTCGCATAACTATCACCAATATTTCCTGCCATACCCACTTTCAATCCGGCATTTGCCAGAATGTGGCTGGTTAGCATGGTCGTTGTCGTTTTTCCGTTGCTTCCCGTAATACCAATAATTTTTGCATCGGTGTATTTTGATGCAAATTCTATCTCTGATATTACTGGAATACCTTTCGACACCAACTGCTTTACCAAGGGTACTTTGTCTGGTATACCCGGACTCTTCATTACCAAATCGGCTTTTAGTATGCGGTCTTCAGAATGCTGTTCTTCTTCCCAATCAATTCCAAAATGTTCAAGAACGTTTTTATACTTCTCTTTAATTATTCCTTTATCAGATACAAATACATCGTATCCTTTCTTTAATCCTAAAATGGCTGTTCCTACTCCACTTTCTCCTCCTCCAAGAACTACCAGTAATGCCATTATCTAATTTTTAAGGTCACTACAGTTACAATTGCCAATAGTATACCTACAATCCAAAAACGGGTTACGATCTTACTCTCGTGGTATCCCATTTTTTGGTAGTGGTGATGTAATGGGGACATTAAAAATATACGTCGACCTTCACCAAATTTTTTCTTTGTGTATTTGAAATACCCTACTTGTATCATCACTGAAAGCGACTCTGCAAAGAAGATTCCGCATAACACAGGTATTAATAATTCTTTACGTACTATAATTGCGATTACAGCAATTACGCCACCGATAGTTAAACTACCCGTATCGCCCATAAACACTTGTGCCGGGAAGGCATTATACCATAAGAATCCGATCAATGCTCCTGCAAAAGCGGTAATGAATACCAGCAACTCACCTACTCGTGGTATATACATGATATCCAAATAATCAGAGAATATGATATTACCAGATACCAAGGCAAAAATGCCCAGCGTAAATACTATTATTGCCGATGTACCTGCCGCGAGACCATCGATACCATCTGTTAAATTTGCTCCGTTAGATACCGCAGTTACTATCAAAATAATTACCGGTATAAATAACAACCAAGCATATTCTTTTGCATCATCGCCTGCCCATGATATTAGACTTTCATAATCAAACTCATTATTTTTAAAGAAAGGAACCGTTGTCATGGTTGACTTAATCTCTGCTCCTTTTACCTGCTCAACAGTGTAATCTTGCGTAATAATTGTTTTATCATGATCACGCATTGTTACCTGTGGGTGAAAATAAAGTACTGCACCTACGATTAAGCCTAATACTACTTGACCCAATACCTTGAAACGTCCTTTTAATCCTTCTTTATTCTTTTTGAATACTTTAATGTAATCATCTAAGAATCCGATTGCTCCCATCCACAGCATGGTGAATATCAACAGTATGATATATATGTTCTCTAATCTTGCGAAAAGCAATACTGGTATCAAGGTGGACATGATTATAATTACCCCACCCATTGTTGGCGTACCTGCTTTTTGCTTTTGACCATCAAGACCTAAATCGCGAATGGTTTCCCCTACTTGTTGCTTTTGAAGAAAAAGAATAACACGCTTACCGTAAATCGTCGCAATCATTAATGAAAACAGTATAGCCATTGCCGCACGGAAAGTGCTGAACTGAAACAGCGAAGCTCCAGGCAACTGGTATTGTTTTTCTAAATATTCGAACAGGTAGGTTAACATATAATCTGTATTCTTTGCTACTAAGCCTTGGTTATTTTTCTAAGCTGTTTAAGAGCTCTTTTACTATTTTAAAATCATCGAAATCTATACGTACTCCGTTGGTTTCTTGGTAGGTCTCATGACCTTTACCGGCTACTAATATGATATCGTTGTCATCTGCTAGTTGACAAGCTGTTTTAATCGCCTGCTCTCTATTCTCGATGGATAAAATCTTTTTGACATTCTGTGGTTCTACTCCTGCCTCCATTTCTGAAATAATTTCAGTTGGCGACTCCGTTCTCGGGTTATCAGAGGTGAAAATGGTCTTGTTACTCATCTCTGATGCGATATTACCCATTACCGGACGCTTTGATCTGTCTCTATCGCCACCACACCCCACAACGGTGATGACGTTTTCATTTCCAGTTCTCAACGTGTTGATTGTCTCAAGCACATTTTTAAGGGCGTCCGGCGTATGGGCATAATCAACTATTGCCGTAATTTTTTTCTTTGATATGTAATACTGAAACCTTCCATCTACATTTTCCAACTCGCTCAATAAGCGCAGGGTTTCTAATTGCTCCAATCCTAATAAATCTGCTGTCGCGTAAATCGCCAACATATTATATGCATTGAAATGACCTATTAATTTCGTCCAAAGTTCATGGTCATTGATTTTCAACAACTGTCCGTCGAACTGATTTTCTAATATCTGTGCTCTGTAATCTGCATAATTCTTTAAGGCGTAGCTTGCTTTTCTAGCCTTTGTATTCTGCAACATTACCAAGCCGTTCTTATCATCTACATTGGTTAATGCAAATGCCGTTTTTGGCAACTGATCAAACAGTATTTTTTTGGTATCGCGATATTCTGCAAATGTTTTATGGTAGTCTAGGTGATCGTGAGACAGATTCGTAAAAATCGCGCCTTCAAATACCAAGCCTTCTGTTCTTTTCTGATGAATACCATGAGAACTTACTTCCATAAAGCAAAACTCTACACCGGCATCGTTCATCAACTTTAAATGCTTGTTGATCACCAATGCATCGGGAGTGGTATGCTTTGTTGGAAATTCAGTTTCATCGACCATAATTTTAATGGTTGATAACAAGCCCACTTTATACCCTGCTTTTTTGAATAACTGATATAATAAACTAGATACCGTGGTTTTACCATTTGTACCCGTAACACCTACTAGTTTTAAATTCTTAGATGGTGTACCGTAGTAGTTAGAAGCCATCAAAGCCAATGCTTGATTACCACTTTCTACCTGTACATAGGTAACATCATCAATCATGTCTGCCGGTAATTGCTCACAAACAATTGCTCTTGCACCTGCAGCTACAACTTGATCTATATATTTATGACCATCGGTCAAAGTTCCTTTAATCGCTACAAAGGCATCACCTTTTTGAACCTCGCGAGAATCAAAACAAACTGATGCTATATCACAAGAGGTAGTACCGCTAACAGCAGTAATACGCACTCCATATAATATGTCCTTTAAATGCATCATATTAATTCTAATACTATTTTCTTCACTGATTTTAAATCGGTGCCTTTGTTGATAGATTGGTTCTTCACCTTTCCGTTTCCTTTTACTTCTACTTCAATTCCTAAATTCTCAAGAATGGCTACGGCATCCATACCGCACATCCCTTTTACATTTGGCATTGATGAATATTTCTGCTGCGCTGCTTTGTAATATCCTTGGTGCGAATCTTCATTTTTGGCGATCAACACATTTTTTACATCTACCTCACTTGTTAACGGCGATGTTGCATATACTTTTTGTGCTACAGATTTAAATACCGGACCAGATACATCTGCACCATAATACCCAACACTTTTGTCTGGCTTATGGATCACTACGATACAAGAGTATTTCGGATTGTCTGCCGGAAAATATCCTGCGAACGAAGAAATGTACTCGTACTTCGATTTATCTTTAGACACATAATTGGTCTGCGTAGTCCCTGTTTTTCCTGCCATAGAAAAATTCTTAGAATACATACGGTGACCTGTACCGTGATCTTTCTCTACTACATTCTTTAATATCTGCTGTACTTTCTTTACCGTAGATTGTGAGCAAATTGCAGGGTTCAATACTTTCTTTTCAAACTTCTCAATTGTCTTGTTCCACTCTTTAACTTCTTTCAACAATCGTGGCTTTACCATTTCGCCATCGTTCGCAATAGCATTATAAAATGCCAATGTTTGTAGCGGCGTCATAGATACTTCATAACCATAAGCCATTTGTGCCAAAGAAAGCCCTGACCAACCTTTATCACCTGGGTAACGCAGCACTGGTTTACCTTCACCAACAACCGGAAGTCCTAATTCTTTATGAATACCCATGCTCATTAATCGGTTCACGTATTTTTCTGGATCGTTCTTATACCCTTCATGTATCATTTTTGCAAATGCCACATTCGACGATACTTCAAAAGCCGTAGACATGGTAATTTTTCCATGACCACCACGCTTGGTATCTCTAATGGTATGCTTATATAATTTCCAAGAGCCTTTCTCCGTATCGATTACAGAACTGGTATCAATCACCTTATCTTCTAATGCTGCTACTAAATTCACCAACTTAAATGTTGAACCTGGCTCGTGAGACTCACCTATAGCATAATTTAAACGCTCGTAATATTTTCCATCGGTCGTCTGACCCAAATTCGATATCGCTTTTACCTCACCGGTTTTCACTTCCATTACGATTACCGTACCGTGGTCTGCTTGGTATTTCTCTAACTGACCTAATAAAGCATGGTGCGCTATATCTTGTATATTAATGTCAATGGTCGAATACACATCGTAGCCATCTTTTGGCTCAATGATATTATCGTTACCGATAGGCTTCCACTGTCCTTTTGCTATTTTTTGCTTTAAGCGCTTTCCAGAAATTCCTCTTAGGTATTCCCCAAAAGCACCTTCCATACCCACACGGGTATAATATCCGTTTTCATCTACACGCTCATACCCTACACTACGCTCGGCAATTTTACCTAACGGATGCTCTCTTTTGGTATGCTGCTCAATAATGAGTCCGCCCTTATACGCCCCCTTATTCAAAAGCGGAAATTTCTTTACCGCCATGTATTCAGAATAATCTAGGTTACGCACAAGCAATGCATATCTATTTTTATTCTCACGTGCTTTTCTTAAAACCTGCTGATAGTGAGAAGATGTTTTACCGAAATTCTTAGCCAAGGCATCTGCCAATGGTTTTACATTTGCTTTAAAATCTTCGCTGCTAACGGTTACGGCATCAAAACGAATGGTGTATTTAGATACTGAAGTTGCCAAAAGGCTACCATCGTCAGAATATAGATTACCTCTATTTGGCTCAATAGTAAACATACGCTCGGTACGTGTATCTGCCAATGCCTGGTACTTTTCGCCATCTACTACTTGTATAGAAACCAGCTTAAATAACACTGCACCCGCAAAGAGTACCATGAAACCTGCTACTATATAGAGCCTTTTTAATATGCTTTTATCTGTTGCCGCCATTATTCCTCCTCTTTTAAAGATTTCACCTTAATTTTCTGCGGGGGATTCTCTGAAGGAAACAGTCCTTTTTCCGATATTTTACCGGTAATGCTCGATTCTAATTTTAGCTGCTGTACATCTGATCGCATATCTACGAACTCGTTACGCAATTCTTTTACTTCTTCATTTAATAAAGCGATACGGTGTACTTTTTGATCGGCGCTATGAGAGCTACTGATCATTACCGTTGCCAAAAATGAAATGAAAATAATAAACAGCCAATTTTTAGGGGCGTCACCGCTCACCAAAAACTTACCCTTTAATAGGTCTAATACACCCGTTTTCACTTTATTTTTCGCCATTACGCTCTGCTATTCTTAATTTTGCACTACGTGCTCTGTTATTTAATTTTATCTCTTCTCTTGTTGGCACGATCAACCCACCAACCTTTTTTAACGGTACATCTATATTGCCGTAAAAATCTTTTTCTGGCTCTCCGTCAAACTGACCTGCTCTTATAAATCTTTTTACAAGCCTATCTTCTAAAGAGTGGTAGCTAATAACACTTAGCCTTCCTTTTTCATTCAATAATTCTGGAGCCTGCTCCAAAAACTCTTTGATCACTTCTATCTCTTGATTCACCTCTATGCGAATCGCTTGGTATATCTGTGCCAATATTTTATGCTGCCTATGTTCTGGCAAAAACTGCTTCAACACTGTTTTCAGCGCATCGGTTGTTTGTATCTGCTCTTCTTCTCTACTGGCAACAATTACTTTTGCCATGGCATTCGCGTTTCTAATATCGCCGTACTCGAACAATACTTTACGCAAGTCATCATATGAGAACTTATTTACGACCTCAAAAGCCGATAGCGTATTGCGCTTGCTCATTCGCATATCTAAATCTGCATCGAAACGGGTAGAGAATCCTCTTTCCGCTTGATCGAATTGGTGCGATGAAACTCCGTAATCCGCTAGAATACCATCTACCTTCTTTATGCCATAGAACTTTAAAAACTGGGTGATGTATCTAAAATTTTCCGCGATTAGCGTAAATCTTGGATCACCTAATGTATTTGCTTGCGCATCTTCATCTTGATCAAAAGCATATAATCTGCCTTCTTTGCCCAATCTTTTTAATATCTCTTTCGAGTGACCGCCACCACCAAAGGTTACGTCTACATATATACCGTCTTCTTTGATGTTCAAGCCATCTACCGATTCTTTCAGTAATACAGGGTTATGATACATCTCCACTTGGTTTTTCACCTAACATTACACGCTTTGCCAACTTCACCTTCTCTTCTTTCGTTGCGCTTATAGATTCATCATAGGCTTTCTTGTCCCAAATCTCTAATCGCTTTCCTATTGGTGCAATAACTACTTCTTTGCTAATACCACCTAATGAAATAATATCTTTCGGTATCAATAATCTACCGGTCGAGTCTACTTCTACTTGACGTAGCCCTGCGGTATACATTCTTATAAACTGTAGGTTTTCTTCATCGAACCTGCTCTTTTCATTCAATTCTGCCATCACTCTGTGCCACTCATATGCCGGGTATAATTCCAAACATTCGCTCAAATATGATTTCTTGATAAAAAACCCATCATTTAGGATCGGAGCCACTTGATTACGCAGCGCGACAGGGAGCATAATACGCCCCTTGGCATCAGCCTTGCAATTAAAAGTCCCAAAGAAAAATATGTCCAAAATGGATGTGTTTAGTTTATATAACTCAAATATATAAATATTATTACCACATTTTACCACTAAAAACCACTTTGTTAATAAATTACCCCACTTTTGAACACGTTTTTGCACTTCATCGGATTTTATGGGATATTTTTCCCACTCAGCCCATAATTATTGATAAAGTGAATTCTTAAAGTTTCAGCTACTCACCTTATCGAAAAGAGTTGTTAGCTATTCTCGGTAATTACCTATATTTGGAGAATTATGATGAGTAGTGCGCATGGAAAACGAATTGATCACCGAGGGAGGATTTAAGTATATAGAAAAAGGCGAGGGCAAACCCATTATTATTCTTCACGGATTAATGGGCGGACTAAGTAATTTTGAGGGGGTGAATACTTATTTTCCTCCGAAAGGATACAGAGTGATTATTCCTGAATTGCCCCTTTACGCTATGCCGATGTTAAAGACAACGGTAAAGAATTTTGCAAAATACCTTAAGAAATTTATAGATTATAAAGAGCTAGACGATGTTATTCTTTTAGGTAACTCTTTAGGTGGCCATATTGGTCTTTTACACACCAAATTATACCCGGCAAAAGTAAAAGCTTTGGTAATTACAGGTAGTTCTGGACTTTACGAAAGCGCTATGGGCGATGGTTACCCTAAACGTGGTGATTATGAGTTTATTAAAAAGAAAGCACAAGATGTTTTCTATGACCCAGAAGTTGCTACCAAAGAAATCGTAGATGAAGTTTTTGCTACGGTTAACGATCGTGTAAAATTGGTAAAGACCTTGGCAATTGCAAAAAGTGCCATTCGCCACAACATGGCGCAAGATTTACCTAGCATGAAAACCCCAACTTGTATTATATGGGGAAAAAATGATACGGTTACTCCGCCAGACGTTGCAGAACTGTTCGATGAGCTTTTACCTAATTCAGATTTATTTTGGATGGATAAATGCGGACATGCACCGATGATGGAGCACCCAGACGAATTCAACACCATTCTTGATGAGTGGTTGACGAAAAACAATTTCTAAATACCCTACGGATGAAAATAAAGTCGGCCGACTTTGTAATGAGCAACTCTAATGTTGCCAAATGCCCGAAAGAGCCTTTACCCGAGTACGCCTTTATTGGTCGTTCTAACGTTGGTAAGTCTTCTCTAATAAACATGTTGACCGAGCGTAAAAGCTTGGCGAAAATTTCTGGCAGACCCGGTAAAACCCAACTTATAAATCACTTTAAAATCAATGAAAATTGGTTTCTTGTCGATTTACCTGGCTACGGTTATGCACGTGTTTCTAAAAGAGATAAAAAGACCTTTCAAAAATATATCACCAATTACTTTTTAGAACGAGAGCAACTAGTATGCTCTTTCGTGCTTGTAGATATTCGCCATGATCCACAACCTATAGATATGGAGTTCATGCAGTGGATGGGTGAAAACGGAGTACCATTTGCCATTATCTTCACAAAGGCAGATAAATTAAAGCCTAAAGCGGTTGAACTTCAAGTTAAAAAATACCTGGATCAACTATTAGAAGACATGTGGGAAGAAGCACCACCACACTTTATCACCAGCTCTAGCCACCGAAGTGGTCGCGATGAAGTACTGGCATATATAGATGATATCAACGAGAAGTTTTACGAGGCAACGAAAAATGGTTGATGGTTGTTCGTTGTTGGTTGTTCGTTTTTTAACGCTGCACGTTTTTTGTATTAAGTACTTGTTCTAGTATTCAGTTGGCAGTAACAGTTGGCAGTAACAGTTGGCAGTAACAGTTGGCAGTAACAGTTGGCAGTAACAGTTGGCAGTTTTCTTAACGCTGCGCGTTTTTTTTGTATTAAGTATTAAGTACAGAGTACAAAGCTGTTCTTGTTAGTTCTTAGTACTGCGTACTTTGAGCTGTTTGCTTTATGCTGTTCTCTTTATACTCCACATTCACTTCTTAATACTTTGTACCTCTTACTTACGACTTTATACTTAGTACTTAGTACTTCTTTATTAACGTCATAGCGAGCAAAGCGTGGCTATCTGCCTGTTTGGAACACGAAACTAAACTCGTAAACGCATTGTCAGTTCGAGTGATTTTAGCTTGAGTGCAACGAAAGCCTAAATTTGTATCGAGAACCCTCGCGTGTTCCAAACCTGTTCTCGATACAAATTCCTCGTACCTCGAAATCCACTCGAACTGACAGTGGTACTCACAAACGAAAACATCTGAAAACTGGCACTGCCAACTGAAAACTCTCTCGCCACCGTCATAGCGAGCAAAGCGCGGCTATCTGTTTGTTTGGAACACGACACACATCTCGTAAACGATATGTCAGTTCGAGTGGATTTTATACTGTAGCAAAGCGGAAGTGAAAAATTTGTATCGAGAACCATCTAGTGTACCAAACCTGTTCTCGATACAAATTTCTCGTACCTCGAAATCCACTCGAACTGACAGTGGTACTCACAAACGAAAACATCTAAAAACTGAAAACTGAAACCGCATTGTCATCCTGAGCGCAGTCGAAGGGACTGGAACACGAAAACTCACCTCGCAACCGAAATGTCACTTCGGCTACGCTCAGCGACCGAGTGAGACCAACAACCATCAACCAACCACAGAAAACACATTCAACAGATTGCCACGTCGCGAAAAGCTCCTCGCAAAGACGAATATTTAAATCTCTCCGTCATAGCGAGCAGAGCGCGGCTATCTGTTTGTTTGGAACACGCCACACTACAACCAAACTAAGCGACAGAGTGAAACCAACAACCATCAACCAACCACAGAACACAAATTCAACAGATTGCCACGTCGCGAAAAGCTCCTCGCAAAGACGAACAACAAATGAAAACTGTTACTGAACACTGCCAACTGAACAAATAAGCTCCTCCACTCCCTCAAAAGCATTCAACTTCTCGGTCGTTACCAGCACCTCTAAATCATGTGCCGTTTCTACTAATATAATAGGATAGGTATACTTATGCCCAAACTTACTTTTATAGCTTTTTTGAAACTCATCTTTATGAAAGAATTCTAGCTCGTAGCCTTTTGCTAACAAACTTTCTCTAAACCCTTTCCATTGTTTGTTCTCGCTGAAATTACCGAAGGTTAATGAGCAGAGTGCGCAATCGTACGTATCGGGACTCACAATTTTATGGGCGAAGTCTAACATTTTACTGCCCGTATCACTATTGGCATTATAGATAAATAGAATTTTCTTTGACATGACCATTTGGTCGTAAAAATACCCAAACCATACATAATTTTTAACCAATTACGGTTTCCCGTAATGGAGTGTAAAATGGTTATTGTAGGTTTATTCTTTAGTGGTATATTAGAAGTGTAATTATACATATACACACTTGTTATCACCAATTAAAAAAAACTCAATGACTAAAGAAGAAGAAAGAAGACAAAATCTAATTGATGGTTTTTTTGATATGGTCGATTCTTTGAAAAAGAGCAGACGAGCTGACCTCTCTGACATAAACAAGGATGAAAACATAATTGAAAAGCTTTACGTTGACCCATTAGAAAATGATTTTGTACTTAAAACTTCTTTAAAGCCTAATACTACAATATTAATTGGTCGAAAAGGAACTGGAAAATCTACAATCATAGCCAGACTTCAGCACGAAGTTAGGAAGTCTACAGATAAATTATCTCTATACTTAGATGTAAAAACAATTTTTGACCAATCAAGAACATTCACTTATAACTCAGCAAACTTTAAGAATATTCTTAATAAAGAGGAACTTGACAAATATTTCCTTTTCAAGTCATTTCTTAAATTAATATTATCCCAAATTGAAGAGGAAGTAAAAACTAATACTTTAAGATTTTTCTTAGCTTCAATATCGAAAAAATTTGGTCCTGATAAACAAAATTTTAAAGATGAAATATCTCAAATTTTTAAAAATATTGATAAAAAGGAAAGTGAGGATATATTAATTTTAAAAGAAAAAATTGTCCAGTCTACTGAGAATAATCTCAATGAAAATTCTAGTTCTACAAATTTTAATTTAGGAGGAAAAGTATCTGAAAAAGCAATAGAAGGCACTGCTGGTTTTGAAAAAGGTAGCCAGAAATCAAATAAACATTCTGAAAATATTGATGAAGCCTTTTCTGAAATATTTTTACAATATTATGAGCCTCATAAAGTACTCTTAGAATTAAAAAAACTTTTAAAAGAAATAGGTATTAACTATGTTTTCATATGCTTAGACGATTTCTCTGAAATACAGGAGGAAGCTATGAAAATTTTTGTGGACACTATTGTATCGCCATTAAACAATTGGTCTGAAGAATTTTTCAAATTCAAAATAGCTGGTTATCCAAATAGAGTTTATTTAGGAGATATTGACCCTCAAAAAATTGAACAAATAAAACTTGATTATTACGACTTATATCAATCTGGAAAAGTATCCAATACTCAAAAAGAAGCCATAAACAACGTTAAAAGATTACTCACAAAAAGATGTTCTTATTTCTGTAATGTAAAGCCTGAATCTTTTTTCGCATATTCAGATAAAGTTCCAATGGAACAGTTTTATCAACTACTTTTTGACTCTACATCAAATGTCCCTAGAAACATAGGTTGGGTTCTATGGTATTCATTTCAAACAAGTGTTTCAAAAGGAAAGAAAATTACACTACAAGATATAAACATCGCTTCTGAAAGATTTTTTAAAGATACTGTAGAAGTGTTTTTCTCAAAAAATAAATATATGCGAAGCGCATTTAGCGAAAGATTAGAGAAATTTCATCTAAACGAAGTTTTGAATAATATTATTTCAAAAGCAAAAACCAACAAAACTGAAATATCTACATCCGAGTCGAAAATTTTTCAAGCCGACAAATCAAAACCACCTACAAGTCACTTTTATATAGATAAAAAATTAGAAAATGTTTTACGAACGTTAGAGTTAAATTATTTTATAACTAAATATAGTGAACAAAAAGACCAAGATGGAAAAACTTTAATGGCCTTTTATTCTTTAAATCACGGTCTATGTAAATCAGAAGATATAAATTATGGAAAAGGAACAGATAGAAAATATGTGATTCAAAGGAGGTTTAATAATTCTGATATTGTTAGAGAATATATATCAGATGCTAAACAGTTCAAATGTAATAATTGTTCTAATTCATTACCGTACGAAAAATTGGAAATGCTTGAGATGTTTGATATGATGTGTCCTAAATGTAAAAAAGGGATTTGTAATTTAGAACACGTTGAAATCAACCTGACTGACCAAGTAGAAGAAGAACTACAATTACCTGAATTTGATATTAGGTTATTAAATTCTATATATATAAACGAACCTCAATATCCAACTTCATTAGCACAAGAGCTTGATTGTTCATACCAAAAAGCTTCTAAAAGAGCTGTTAGGCTAGTTAAATCTGAATTGTTACGAGCCGATAAAATTGAGCACATAAAGGGTTTAGGAATCAGAACATATTATTTTTTAACACAAAAATCAAAAGACATATACTTTAAGTAACTGGTGACAACAATGTATATAAAAAATAGCGCAAGTCGTTGCTAACACAATGTTTTGGGCATTTTCGGAAAGTCGCCAAATTTTTAAATTTGACAAATTTCCAAAAATAAAATAATTAATAAAATTTAAAAATTCGGCTCAGTGTTTAATCCGAAATGTAGCACCTTTTTACACGCTACGTTTCATATACGAGACGTTGGCATTCATTAAGATAACATGAGAAAAATAGTCCTATTATTTACACTCCTTTTTTCTACTATTTCAAGTGCTCAAATTGATTGTGAAGTTGTTAAGGAAGGTAAATTTAAAGTTATTGATAATGAGTATGGGGACATGATTATCCAGAGAACTCAAAATCAAGAAATCTCATTTAATTCAAAAACCGGGGTTAAAGTGGAATCAAAAATTACTTGGACAGACGAATGTTCATATACAATAGTATTTCACAAAGTACTAGAAAATCCAAAAAATATTGATTTACAAATAAATATCGAGGCTATTGATTCTGTAAAGATAATCGATGTCAAGAATGGATTTTACTCAGAAGAGTATATGGAAGGAACCTACAATATCATTTTTCCAAGAAAATTACTTCGGCTGGATTAAAAACTGTTTACAAGAAAGAACTCAGATAAAAAACAAACAAATTCTTCTTTAATCTGAAAAATTTATAATCCCAGTAAATGCGAGGCGATTTTATCATATTTAGTATTCAGATTCTATTTGCTAAATTTAAATACTTAACCCCATAAGCCTCAATCAATTTTTAACAAACTCAAAAACTAAAAGATAAATGGCGAAATTTTTAAATACAAGAAAAGCAGTATCTGAAATTGAAGATTTAATCCGAAATGCAGAAACTAGATTGATTTTAATATCACCCTATCTCAAATTATCAAAAGATTTTAAGCAATTACTAACTTACAGAAATAGCAAGGATAAAATCACAACTGTAATATTTGGAAAGCAAGAGCTAAATCCCAAGGAAATGAAATTTCTTCAAGGATTAAGATTTGTAATCTTAAAATACAATCAGGATTTACATGCTAAATGTTACTTAAATGATGATACGATGATAATTACGTCATTGAACCTTTATGAGTTCTCTATGAACAACAATAAGGAAATGGGTGTTTTAATCGACCTAAATGACGAAACAGATAAAGAATTATTTGAAGATGCCTACAAAGAAATAGATTTCATTGACGAAACAAGTGAACGATTTGAGTTTTCATCAATTCCGGAAGAAGCACAATCAACAAAAATAGAAATTTTAGAAAAGCCACAAACCAAAACCTCTTCAAACTCTAAACTACTAACAACCAAAGAATTATCCCATCTTACAGGATTAAGTAGCAGAAAGGTAAATAGTTGGTTTACTGACAATAAGTTAATGTATAAAAAAGAAGATGATTGGATAACAACAAAAAAAGGAAAAGAAACTGGTGGTATTGAAAAAAATGGTCAATATGGAAAATTTGTAGTTTGGCCAGAAAATATTGCGAAACAAATTACAGAATAAAACTATTTAAAACAAAGCCCTGATTTAAAAAAACAAACAAATTCTTCTTTAATCAGTCACAAAACTATTCTAAGCTCATAGATTCTAAAATCAGATTCTTTGAGCTTTTTTTTTAAAATAATTATAAATCACAAGGCAACTAATCAATTACAAATACGTTATTGCTTATTTAAGAATTATCCTTTAATGGCAAGAATATACAGAACCATAGAATCATTAAAATCTCTTAAATATGAATTAGAAAGTAGAGGTGTTACTAGATTTAAATCTGTAAGAGAGATAAAAGATTTTTTAATAAAATTTGATTCAGAAACACAAACAGTTCTAAACGACACAAAAAACGAACTGGATGAAGAATATTCCAAAACCTGTATACGTCTTAAAAATAACACCCAACAAAAAGTTGAAATAAGCAAAATAGAGACAGAAAAGATAGATGTCAAAATTGCCCATCTACAATCAAAAATCGATTTAACTCATAAAGGAAACAACCTTAATTTTTTAAATAAAATACTTTCAAGCATTAAGCTTTATTATTTAAGAAAACAATACAATGATTTTATCAAAAGCAAATCTGAACGGCTGAATCAAGCTATTCAGCCGTTTTCTCAAAAGATTAAAGTTGACCAACTTTTTATACACGAATATGAAACTGATGAGCAGTTATTAATTAAAAGAAGCGCTAATCTTAAAATTGCTGATTTAGAATACACACGCGAGGTTTTAGAGGAATGTAAAAACCTAATTTCCGGAGCAATTGGGGAAAACTTAGTTGTAAAAGAAATTAAAAAACTTTCTGACGATTTTATCTTAATTAATGATTTTAAATTAGATTTTTCCCCTCCTATTTTTCACAAACAACAAAACGAGAGAATTTACTCTATACAAATAGACCATCTTTTAATCTCAAAAGCAGGAATTTTTATATTAGAGACAAAAAACTGGAGTAAAAACTCTGTTAATTCTATTAGTCTGCGATCACCAATAGAACAAATTAGAAGATCAAATTTTGCTCTATACATCTACATTTCGGAAAATATAACTTTACATGATCATCATTGGGGAGAACAAAAAATTCCAATTCGAAACGTTATAGTCATGATTAATAATAAACCAAATACTGAATTTAAATATGTAAGTGTAAAATTATTAAAAGAACTTAATGCCTATATTAATTACTTTGAACCTATCTTAACTGATGAACAGGTTAATGAAATATCAAGTCAATTAATTTAAATAAGCTATACACAAAACATTGAATAACAAATTTCCAATTTAATCGAAAATTGTTATCAGAAATTTAAAAAGCTCAGTAAATTTTTATCTATCATTTTTTAGAAAAAAACAAAATGACCATACCTACAAAAACTGAAAGCATCACTTTATTCTTTCGTCAAGAAAGAAGCGATAAGGTTTATAAAGCCTACTTAGAAGAGAAAGAGGGTAATTACATAGTTAATTTCGCTTACGGCAGAAGAGGCGCTACATTAAAGACAGGTACTAAAACACAAGCCCCTGTTGCTTACGAAAAAGCAAAGAAAATATATGACAAATTGGTGCTTTCTAAAGCATCTAAAGGGTATGTACCCGATGCAGATTCTTCGAATTATGTAGTAGATACCGAGCAAAGAAAAACAGGCATTCACTGTCAGTTATTAAACCCAATAGAAGAAAGTGAGTTAGAAAATTTCTTTAATGATGATGATTGGTGTCTGCAAGAAAAAATGGACGGCAAGAGAATGCTCATTAAAAAAACGAAAGATGAAACAATTGCTATAAACAGAAGAGGATTATCTGTTGGTGCACCCGAACAAATGATAAACAGTGCCAATGCAATTGAAAGCACTTTTATTATTGATGGAGAAGCGATTGATGACACTTTATATGTATTTGATATATTGTCTTTTAATGAAGAAGATTTAAAAGCAAAAAGCTACTTAGAAAGATATGAAATACTGAAAAATATTTCTTTCTCTGAAAAAATAGAACTTGTAGCTTTAATAGAAGGCATCGAAAGTAAACAAGCTTTATTTCAGCAGTTAAAAGACGATTCTAAGGAAGGTGTTGTCTTTAAAAAATTAAATTCAGCATACGCAGCAGGCAGACCCAATAGCGGCGGAAATCAAATAAAATTTAAGTTTTATGATACGGTTTCTGTTATTGTTTCTAAGATTAATGATAAGCGAAGTATTGGAATGTCTCTAATAGAAAATGGTGAAGATATTTTTGTGGGGAATGTTACCATTTCAGTAAACAAAGAAATACCTAAGCTAGATGAAATTATTGAAGTCCGGTATTTATATGCCTACAAGGGCGGAAGTATTTACCAACCTACTTTTTTGAGTGTTAGAGATGATATGGAACGAGAAAACTGTTTGTTAAGTCAATTGAAATATAAACCCGAAGTTTAGTTAGGTAATACATACGGCACACATAAAGAACTCAGATAAAAAACAAATCAATTCTTCCTGCATCTGAGACAATACTATTCTAGGCTCATAGATTCTAAAATCAGAATCTTTGAGCTTTTTTTTGGTTCATCTTCTATTTATCTAGTCACTATTAAGACTTAAGTTTAGCCATAAATCTTCTAGATATTGTAACCATAAAAATCTACTGATCAATTATTTAGATAAAAAATATACTTCTAGCTAATTTTTTAAAAGGGGTTTACGTACATTTATAAAACCCTGTAAATTTTGTATTTTTTTTATAAAAATAACTAAAATGGCACGTGTATAACCTATGAGGTTAACCCTTGTTTATAAAGTACATTTCTTACATAAGAAAGTTTCCCATAATAGAGAATAGCTAAATAATTCAACCAGAACTATGAAAACGAAACTAGCCTTATTACTTGCGATTATTTTACTTCAATCATGCAAAACGCAGCAATTACAAACTAAAACTTCAGCACCTAAACTTGAAAATCAACTTAAAGGGGAGTTAGATTATACCACAGGAGGATTTGAACTTGTGCAGTGGCAAAATAATGGAGATGAAATTATTCTAGGCAGCATTGATGAAACGGGTGAGATTCATTTCGTTTTACCTGAATATGATATTAAATCGCTCGGTAAAACTCACATGAACGCTAACTTAGAAAGTCAATTTAATATGCTTAAATGCAACGGAAAAGGTGAATTTGATATGCTTGGCGAACCTCTTTTCAAAACACCTTATGATGATGTGTACTCGCAAATGTACCCTCCTATTTATGTGAAAAAATATGGGGTTTCTGTAGCTTATATTTCTCCTGTTTCTGACGAAAAAATGTTAATCAAAGAAAACCGGAATAAAATTACAGGAAATAGATACTATTGGATGTACATAGACAGAGCCCTTGAATATAAAGACACCTGTATTCAAACATCACCTGAAAACGCCGATCTTGAAATAGAGCGAACCGCAGATATTCAGTTTAAAAAAGGCTGGAATTTTATAGAAGCTAAACTCGCTGAAATTCAAAGTTATGGTGAAAATGATGAGAACACCATACCGAAAACAATACAATTTACGCTAAGCCCACCTGTAGCTACAGAGGTAAAATGGTATTTAGAGCAAGAAATGAACTATGAGGAAATACAAGCTGCAAAAACAAAATTTGAATTACTACGCAAGCAATAAAAAAACGGTTGAAAAAATTATAAAATGAAAAACCTACTAATTCTACTACTTCTTATTTGTATTACTTCTTGTAAAGAAAATAAACAAGCAAAAACTAGGAATACCGAAACTACAGCACAAAGGGCAGATGTAGATGTAAATGCTTTAGAATTGGATAATTTAAAGTGGTGGCCATATCATGAAAACAACATCATTTTATCGTCAGAATTTATTGCCATAAACGATAAATCTGAAACAATAACCAAAGACAATTTTCTAAACTTATTGTCCACTGGTGATTATATCGCCTTAAAACTCATAGCACCTGATAGTGTAAGAAAATATAAACTATACAAATTAAGCGCTTCTGCAGACAACAAAATTCGAGAAATTATTAAACCAGCTTCAGAAAATATATACACAAAATTTAAAATGGAAGGAACTCCTTTTCCTGATTTTAGCTTTACAGATCTAGATGGAAAAGAATATACCAATGAAAACACAAAAGGTAAAGTGTTAGTTTTTAAATGTTGGTTTATTAATTGCAAACCTTGTGTAGCTGAGTTTCCTGAATTGAATACATTAGTTGACGAATATAAGCAACGAGAGAATGTTGAATTTATAAGTTTGGCGATAGACGATAAAGCTGCATTAGATAGATTCTTGTCCAAAAAAGTGTTTAACTATAAAACCATACCCAATCAAGAAGATTTTATTGAAAATAAACTTTTCGCCAAAGCCTATCCTACTCACATTGTAGTTAATGAAAATGGCAATATTGAAAAGGTTGTAAGCAAAGCAACCGAACTTATTTCTTTTCTTGAAAATGGTGAAATTTTAACCACTAACAAGAACGAAGGTTTGCCACCGCCCCCAAGTCCGTCATTATAAAATTATAAACGAGAACTTGTTGTTTATAATCAGGCTTGTATCTTTATGATGTTCAAAAAAACGTTGACATCAACTACAACCCAAGTCGGTATTGAAGAAAAGAAAGAAAGTCTTAATCAGTATAGTAGTAATTCTTATTATCGGTTATTTGATTCCGCAGCATTTAAAAATGCCTGTTCAAGGAGCAACAAAATCTGACTACAATTCTAAATCATTTTGGTTTTATCCCTGGGGGAAATCTGTTACGCATAAGGGTGTAGATATTTTCGCAAAAAAGGGAACGGATATTAATTCTTCAACTAATGGTTTGGTACTCTATGCCGGCGAGATAAGTATGGGTGGCAAATTTGTTTTAGTTCTTGGTCCAAAATGGCGCTTGCATTATTATGCTCATTTAAATGAATTAAACACGACTTCACTTTCATTTGTAAATACAAATTCAAAAATTGGTACCGTTGGTACAAGTGGTAACGCAGCGGGTAAATCGCCACATTTACATTATTCTATTTTGACCATTATACCATACGTTTGGCAACTAGATTCTGACAGACAGGGTTGGAAAAAGATGTTCTATTTAAACCCGATTGAATATTTAGAGCATAACTAACAAGGCTAATTATTTAAGTCTAAGAATAAAATAATTCTAACTTCGCTCAAATCTTCAATAAAAACACTTTTTATAAACATGGAACAACAAGGCTCAGATATAATTACCAATAGATACCAAAAATTTATAAAAACGGTTTGTGAAACAAACATTGTTTATGCGCTACAAAATCATGAAGGTTTTGCTACCTCAGCCTCTGTACAGTATGATGATGAAAATGACAAACCTGTTGGTGTACTTTGTTTTTGGGCAGAAAGTGCCAGAGCGAAATCTTGTACTATAAACCATTGGGCGAACTACCAACTTACTGAAATAGCATTAGTAGATTTTATAGAAAATTGGGGTGTAGGCATGGAAAATGACGGAATACTCGCTGGTATCGAATTCGACCAAAAGATGTTCGGTTATGAAGCAAAACCCCTAGATTTAATTCTTGCCTTAGTTGCTGAAATAAAAGCGACCAATAAAGAACTACCGCTTAAAAAATTTGAAAATATTGCTGATTTAGAAGAGCAGGCTAAAGTTGCTAATGGGTAGATATATTTGCTAATCAAATATTGTTAAACAACCTATTAAATAAGTGATGACGAAAAATCAATAAAGTCAAACCTAATTTGGTATTGAGCCTTTAATCGCAAAGCAATTAATCTTATGATTACTCGTATTTATACGCCAATTTTAAATTCATTGCTATTTTTCTTGTTAGTATACTTAGCCTATTCAAAGTACGGAATTGATAAATTAATTCCATACTTAATGTTTTCTATCTTAACAACTCTTGCTTTATTGATTTTGGGTTTAGTAAAAAAACTTGGACGTAGCTATATTTTTATTTCGGCTTTACCTTTACTTACTACTTTGATTACCTTATTGTTGCTTTTTACTGGTATTGGTTGGTGGATTTTAATGCTGTTTGGTTTTCATGGTCCTACTCCAAATTAATAAACTTCAGTTATGGTCCTTTTGTATGAATTTTGTAAAACCAGTCTAATTTCACTAACAAACAATAACAACTAAAATTATCACGTTCATTTAATTGAATGAAAAGAATTGAATCGTTAACTTATTTAATACTTATAATAACTCTTCTATTAGTTGGCCTGTATTATAATAGTGAATCCAAGAAAAGGTTATATAAAGGTGATATCATCTCTAAAAAATTGACGATAGCATCATTTGAACCAAAAATATCCGATTATGAAAAGACAGATGATATAAGACTAGAATTCTCTGAATTTCCAAAAAAGAAATTCAAAATAAAATATTTATATATTGATTTTGACAAAGGAATGGAACTCGTTTCTTCTCTTGAAATTAATAAGAAAATTATCATCGATGCTGAAAGACAGTATTTTCAGAAAAAAATTAAGCAGAATAGTTTTTTAGGTATAAAACCAGAAATAAATATTTTAGGTGGTCGTATTTCCAATAATGTTGAAATTCCAATTATAGACTATAATTTAAATGTAATCGCTTTGAATTTAACAACAAGCTATCTTTCATTCATTGCAGCGTTCATATTACTATTATTATGGATATATGATTATTTTAAAAGTAAACGAAAATTAAAACATTAATCGGTTTTATATATTTCATTAAAAAACATCAATTCTCTTTGAAAACCAACAACATGAAAAAACCACTAATATTAATAGCATCCATATTTCTATTCTTAACTTCTTGTAGCGAAAGTAAACCTGCAAAATTTGAAAGAGATGGAGTTTCAATAACCAGCCCCACAGGTTGGGGAATTACTGATGAAGAAAATATAGATGACCTCGGGTATTATTTATCTGTCGAAAAAGATGGTTTTGATTCTAGCGGCATTATAACCATAACTTGGGTGAATGGTGAGATGGATTTAAATGAATGGGTAGATATCTATAAAGAAGAATTAGAGAATAATATCATCTATAAAAATTCTAAGCTCAACTTTAAAAGTGTTGCTGAAGGTTCATTTAACGATATAAATTCCACTTCATTAAAGTTTACGGCAAGTATTCTAGGCCTTGATCATGAAGGGGATATTCACTTCTTTTATAAGGGCGATAAAACTTTTGCAATTCTAATACAACAAGCTACGGAAGATAACGCCACAAACAAGCCAGGGTTTGATTTGATCGAAAAGAGTTTTAGCGTTGAATAGAACAATAGTGTAATACTTAAATTTAAAGTAAAACTCATGCTACACCTCATCGTCGGTAATACAGGTTCAGGTAAAACAACCTATTCAAATGAACTAAAAAAGAAAACTAAAGGTGTAATTTTCTCTATAGATACTTGGAACAATACCCTATTTCTACCAGACAAAACTGAAACTGACGGATTAGAATGGTTTTTAGAGCGTATTGAGCGGGCAGAAACAATGATTTTAAATGTGGTAACGCAATTAGAAGAATCAAATACTGATGCTATTTTAGACTTGGGATTATCTAAATTTGAACACCGCGAAAAATTTAGAGCTTTTGCGGCATCTAATGGGTTCGAAATTAAACTTCACTTTTTAGATATTTCAAAAAATACCAGATGGCAACGTGTACAACAGCGCAACACCGAAAAAGGAGTTACATTTGAGTTTGAAGTTAGCCAAGAGAATTTTGACTTTATGGAAACTTGGTTTGAAAAACCTACCGAAAATGAACTTATTGGTAGTGTTGTTATCACCGAATAACACTAATTTTACCCTCCGCATTTTTTTGTAATAATTATTTACCGAACCACACTTTCAACCAAACCAATTACTTGAACGCCAAACATACTTTCGTCAATTTATTTCTTAAGACCAGTAGCAAGCAAGAATGCCATGAGGTACTCAGCAAATGGAACTCCTATTACGCTGCATTATCTGAAAAGCACCAAGAGTCTTTTGTGGTGAGAACACTGCTATTTGTAAATACTACAGATTTTGATGCTACAGAAGGTTTTGAACTTACCACCGAAATGAAATTGGTTATTTCTAGTGCATTCGTTCAGATTACCTTTGGTCTGAAACAAGATGTTCTAAGTGTCTTCAAAACCATTTTTGTTACTCCGACTTCATATTCATACACCGGTAGAGATGTTTTGTATGATGGCGATGTAAATACCGCTACCAAGCGTGTAAACTTATCGTGGCCTGCTGTAGAAAAAGGATTCGTTATTACCGATGACGGATTAAACATTGCCATACACGAGTTCAGTCATTGCTTAATCATTGAAAACGCCAAAGGCTCGTATTTTTCGAAAGCATTTAAAGATACAGACCTCAACGCCTGGAAAGAACTGGCTACTAAAAAAATACCACTTATACGTGAAGGCAAATACACCATTTTCAGGGACTATGGCGGCACTAACTTAATGGAGCTTTTTGCCATTGCGTTAGAGACCTTTTTTGAGCAACCTCATGAGTTCTACTCCTACTCGCCTACTTTTTACCGTACTACCGCCAAAGTGTTAAAACAAGACCCGCGAAACGGTAAAAACCCGAAGTAAACTTCTACTAGGCATTAAAATCTCTATTATCCAATAAAACAATACAAGTACTATTGCGTTGTGCTTCATAGTACTACAAACCATATTAAATAAAATAGACACCTATCTTATGAAGAAATCGCTACTTTTTATCGCATCACTATTATTTATACTAACTTCTTGCAAAGAAGGCTCAGCTGATAAAACAGAACGCTCTGGCGAACCAGATGTGTACAATGTGGAAGATGACGATGCTAAAATGAACCAGGCCATGATAGATGCCAAAAATTCTATAGGTGATTTTAAAGAGGCAATAGCTAGCGACAATCCTAATTTTGAATATTTCACTATTAAACAAAAATTCGAAGCCGATGGTGGTGCCGAACATATTTGGGTGGGCGATATTCAATTAATTGATAATGCTTTAATGGGTATTATTGCCAACGAACCGGTTTACACCAGTGAAGTTCAATTGGGCGATACCATTACGGTAAACAACGCCGATATTAGCGATTGGATGTACTACGACGAAGGCAAAGTGGTTGGTGGTTTTACCATTCGTGCTATTCGCGATGCACTTTCGCCTGAAGAACAAGCACAATTTGATGCCGAGAACGGACTTATATTTAAATAACCACTTCTTTTTTCACCATTCGCCATAGCGTAACTAGCTGTTTTTTAATGAAATAAAACGTACATTGTAGTTGACAATCAAATCAATCTACACCGTATGGAAACTATCAAAAAAACCTCGAAAGGTATCTTGTGGACTTCTTATATTCTACAAGGTATTGTTATTTTTATGCTTTTAATGGGTGCTGTAAATAATGTTTTACAAACCGAAACGGCTGTTAAAGGAGCTGTAGAAATGGGCTATCCTTCAGAATATGTTATGGCATTAGGCATAATTTTGGTAGTATCTATAGTACTTTACGCCATGCCAAAAACCATGTTCATTGGTGGTTTGCTCATAACCGCGTGGTTAGGGGTGCAGTGGCTACTCATGTAATTCATAAAGACCATATGACCTTAACTATTTTTCCGGTTATTTTCGGTGTTCTTGTGTGGGTAAGCGTTTTACTCAGAAATAAAAAGTTGCGAGCATTGCTTTAAAATCAACAGTATTTTTCAATTCGGTATGTAGTTATCGGCTTGGTATGAGAAGTGTCATAGTTCCAGTTGCTGTTCATTACTACTTTTGAAAAAAAAGTACAATGCAAAAGATATCTTTTACCGAAAATTTAGATTTCAACGATGACAAAGTTGTCATTAAAGTTCTTTTAGAAACTCCGTTTTCCAAAGAGATCCGAATTCTAATGAAGAACGGGCAACTTATGAAAGAGCACAAAGCTCCTTTCCCTATTATAGTACATATCGTACAAGGTGAAATTGATTTCGGAGTGGAAGGCGCTCATCACACCCTAAAGCAAGGAGATATCATTACCTTAGCTGCAAATGTTCCGCACGACCTTTTAGCAAAATCTGACAGTATTGTTCGTCTTACACTTTCTAAAAAAGATGCAGCTGAACGGGTAGAAAAAGTTGTTGCTGATTCTTAAAAAAAGACTATGAGCGAAATTACCAATAGAGAAGATGTTAGGGTATTGGTACATACTTTCTATGATAAAATAAGGCAAAACGAAATGCTAGGTCCCATTTTTAACGGACATATTACAGACGAAGAATGGCCTACCCACTTAAGCAAACTCACCGATTTCTGGGAATCGAATCTTTTTGGCGTCCGTACTTTTCGTGGGAGTCCGTCTAAGGCACATGTCAAGGTCGATAAAAATCTTAAGCATACCATTTCTCAAGATCATTTCGCACAATGGCTACAGCTTTGGTTCGAAACTATCGAAGAGCTCTACGAAGGTGAATTAGCGACTAGAGCAAAAGACATGGCGCGTAGAATGTCGACAGGGCAGTATATACATATTTGGCAGAATAGACCGGAAGAATTTAGGAACTAGGTTTTAGGGGTTAGGATTTAGTTTTCAGTATTCAGTAACAGTTGGCAGTATCAGTATTCAGTTGATAGTTTGTTAGTGAATTAGTTTGATAGTGAGTTAGTGTTCAGTATTCAGTATCAGTTGGCAGTTTCAGTTTTCAGTTTTCAGTTTTCAGTTGATAGTTTGTTCGTTTGATAGTTTGATAGTGAGTTAGTATATAGTTGATTTTGGATACTGGATACTTAAACATCAACAATTTAGCTTTGCTAAATACGGCTCTATAAAAACAAGTCTATTCTCTATATTCTATTTTCTATCCTCTATTTTCTAACTTACAATACTTACTTAATACTTTGTACTTATTACTTAATACTGGATTTAAACTTTTGAAAAAATACTTAATCTAAACAGTCTCCCATTGCCGAAGCGAGTATGCCAAATCTATTTCGTAAATTGAACATGAAATAATTCGCTAATTTTCAATACTATGGATTTCCTATCCCCTACCTATTTTTTTGATTATGAAAGTGACGAGATTCAAGACTTGGTTTCTGAATTTAAAAACACTTCACTTTCTGAGAAAGAAATTTCTATTGCACTATACAACAAAGTACGTGATGCATGGCGATACGATCCATACAGCTTAAGTTTCAATAAAGAGAAATACCGAGCCAGTGAAATTGCAAAACGCCCAAAAGGTCATTGTATTGATAAGTCCATCATCTTAATTGCGGGACTTCGTGCCCTTGGTATACCTGCGAGAATTCATTTGGCGAAAGTTAAAAATCATATTGGCGTAGAACGATTAATAGAGAAATTCGGATCTAATGAACTTACTCCTCATGGTATGGTCGATGCCTTTATAAATGATAAATGGCTGAAGCTCTCCCCTACATTCAATGCATCGTTATGTGAAATGCTTAATGTAGCGCCTTTAGATTTTGACGGAGAAAATGATTCCATATTACAAGAATTCAGTTCAGACGGAACACAGTTTATGGAGTACCTAGAAGACTACGGGCATTTTGAAGATGTACCGATGGAATTTATGGAACGTAATGCACGCGAGCACTACCCAAATATTTTTGATACTGGCACTAACCAGACCGAATTCCAGTTGTAGGTTTTAACAAACTTTAATACTCAAAAACCTAGTTAGCCACTTTACAGATTATTTTTTATAGTACATTCGATGGAAAATACAATTCCCTTGAAAAAAATCATCTTTACTTTATTCATAGCACTCTCATCTTCATTGGTAATAGCGCAAGAACCAATGCAATGGACTCCCGATTACGAGTTACAACTGAGCGACTACCAATCTCCGGAATCGGAAATTAATGCTGCCCTTACCTCCTATTCTATTTATTCGGGCGCTAAAATCGATTTCAGCTTTAACATGAATTCAGTATCCTTCATGTTTACCAAGAACTTCAATAGTAAAGTAAAAGCCATTTTTCAAAAGAACCTGGCTGTTTTGGTTGCTCCAGATTCTTTGACAGCGAACCAGCTATTACAATTCGGACGGTATGATTTTGATTTGGTAGAACTATACTCCAGAAAAATACGCAAGAAAATCTATGAGGAAAAAGGGGCTTTTAGTGACTCCAGTTTATTTCAACCTATTTTCAACGAGCTACAAGAAGAAATGAACACCGTAAGTGCACAAGTCTTTAAAGCCACCGATTTTGGTAAGGATTCTGAAATGTTACAGAAAGAACACAACAAAGTGGTAGATGAAATCAACGCACTTTCTGATTTTTGCATGACCTGTAAGCCTAAGAAGAATAGGAAATGAATTAGCAATTAGCAATTAGCAATTAGCAATTAGCAATTAGCAATTAGCAATTAGCAATTAGCAATTAGCAATTAGCAAAAGTTGAAAAATGAAAAATGAAAAATGAAATTTCTGTTAGAGTAGTTTTGTTCTTCTAGCGACCAGATTGTCACGTCGCAGAAAACTCCTCGCAATACCTATTCTTTTTACTTAATACTTAGTACTACCGTAAAGCAAAATGTCACCCTGAGCGCAGTCGAAGGGAATGGAACACGCAAGGGTCTTCGACTGCGCTCAGACTGACAATGGTACAAAGAACTCACATAGTTACTTTGGTTCGACAGATTGCCACGTCGCTAAAAAGCTCCTCGCAATAACGTATACTTTTTACTTAAGACTTTGTACTTAATACTCTTTACCATAGCAAAACGTAATGTCAGTTCGAGTGAATTTTCGAAGTATGAGAAAATTTGTATCGAGAACCTTCGTGTGTTCCAAACCTGTTCTCGATACAATTTTATGACTCCGCTATGCTACATCATAAAACCACTCGAACTGACATTGATAATATCAAGACCATAGATTGCCACGGCGCAAAAAAGCTCCTCGCAATAACGTATACTCTTTACTTGCGACTTTGTACCTTGTACCTTAAACCTCGCACTTCCCTCCAAACACAACTCAGCACCCAAAACTTACAATTGAGTAACTTAACTTATTTTCCAAACAATGATTATTCCATCTTTGAGTAACATAAAACCAACCAACCATGGAAAATATCATTGAAATCTTCATTTACATACATGCTTTTTTTGGCGGTGTGGGGCTAATTACTGGCATTGCGAGTATTGTTGTTAAAAAGGGAAGGCTAAACCATAAGCGATTGGGCAAATGGTTTTCGTGGTCTATGATTATTAGTTCTGCGATTTCTTTAGTGATTGCGAGAATGCCTAACCACATCAATACCTTTTTATTCTTGATCGGTATTTTTACTATTTATATGGTGTTAGCGGGTAATAGAGCACTCACATTTAAATCTGTCAAAAAAACAAAAGCAAATTTGACCGATAAATTGGTTTCCGGCATTATGGCTTTATCGGCTCTATTGATGATTGGCTTTGGTGTCACCGGACTCCTAAACGGCTATTCTCACAGTATTCTTTTTCTGTTCTTCGGAATAATAGGTCTATTTCTACCTTATGGAGATTATAAACTATTTAAGAACACATTAGAAAACAGGAAGCTTTGGCTCATAAATCACCTTAGTAGAATGTTAGGTGCACTTATAGCCTCGGTTACCGCATTTATAGTTGCAGGTATGCACCAAGATACACTTTGGGCATGGATGACTCCGTCCGTTTTTGGGACTGCCTATATTATCTACTGGATTAAAAAAACGAAAGGAAAAAAGAAACTAAAAACAGCTTAGTCTTTTTCTTTAAGATTTAGGTTTTCTGCGAAGTAATCACAGAAATCTTTCATGGTAGCCGTCATTTTATCGTCTTGTGTCGCCTTTTGAAAAGTATCGGTCAAAGAAACCAATGTCTGGTGAAAAAATGTTTTCATTTCATCAACGGGCATATCTTTTGTCCACAAGTCAATTTTCAAAGACTCTTGGTTTTTACTATCCCAAACAGATAATAACATAGCCTTGATTTCCTCATTTTCAATACCACCGTCTTGTGCAGACCAGTTTAATTTTTCCGGAATTCTATTTTCATCTAATCCTACGCGCAGTGTAATTTCTGAAGTATGTAAATCTGCCATCTAATTTCTCGGTTTGTAATTTGATTTCTTAAATATTTCTTCCGCAGGCATCGTCATTAATTGCTTTATGCTTACGTCATTATTTTTCATAAAGGCACGCACAATTTGCCAACCTACGTAACGACCCAACTTACCTGGCGATTCGTTGTCTAATTCTAATCCGAATTTTGAAAACGGAGCAGGATCTAGAAATCGCTGGTTTAATTTATTGTCGGTACTGTATAAATATTCGTTCTCTATAAAATTTCTCCACATAGGTTCTTCGTTCGCAATTGCCCATTCTATTTCTGCTTCAGAGTATCCTATTTTTTTTACCGTCGGTAGCCTCTGGCATCAATTCATCCTTCAGGTATAATTCTTTACCGAAGTAAACCATTCGAGCAAGATATGTACGGTCTCTAGGTCTTGGTACTACTTGCTTTGCAAATGCACTAGCCACATCACTTACTAAAAAATTGCGATTTAAAGACTGTGCGATGTACCGCTGAAACCCGCCATAATACTTATGCTCAGAACCCAAGTAATTATCAAGACTGATAAATAACAGACTATCGGTTAAAATAATTCTATTATTATAATCTACATCATTGGTTACCGTAAGTACTTTTGGCACCTTGTATTCTGGGAAATAATATTTAATGTGTTTAAACAATTGCACCAGCCCTTCTTCTTCATCTTCAAAACTACGGAAGGCATTACCCACCTCTTGAAACAATTCTATTTGAAGGGAATCTTCCATCTTGGCGATCCAAACACTATCTGGTGCCGGAAATAAGTACGGATACGTTTTACGCAATGCCGGTAATCCCTTTTCGCCAGAAGCGGCAAACTCACGATCAAATCGCGAAATTTTCAGGTGCATCGGTATAGCGGCTATCTCTTCGGCTACCTTATCACTATCATTACAGCTAGAAAGAATGAAAAAAACTGATAATAGTATAAAAATAGGTTTGACCTTGGCAAGTATTTTACAATACATTTTATTATTCACAGTGTTCAACTTATTTTTATGGCAAAGTTAATTGATTTTACTAAATAATAAGAGCGGTATGCAAACGGAAAAGGTAATTGAGCACATTGTTAATTGGTTAAAGGATTATGCCACAAATGCAAAACAGAAAGGTTTTGTCATTGGTATATCTGGCGGAATAGATTCTGCAGTCACTTCAACCCTATGTGCTAAGACTGGTTTAGACCTTCTTTGCTTAGAAATGCCGATTCACCAAGCCGAGAATCAAAGTGACCGAGCATCTCGCCATATTGAGTGGTTACAAGAGAATTTTAAGAATGTAAAAAGACAACCGGTAAACCTTACACCGGTGTTCGATAGTTTCGTAGCTGCCTTACCCGCTGTTGATAATGAAGAGGACAGATTTATGTCTTTGGCAAATACGCGAGCTCGTTTACGTATGACTAGTCTTTATTACTTTGCAGCACTTGAAAGCTACCTTGTAGCCGGAACTGGTAATAAGGTCGAAGATTTCGGAGTAGGATTTTACACCAAATACGGAGATGGCGGCGTAGATTTGAGTCCGATAGCAGATTTAATGAAAACCGAAGTTTATGCCATTGCCAAGGTTTTAGGTATAAATGAAGAGATAATCGGTGCTGCACCAACAGATGGATTGTGGGGCGATGATAGAACAGATGAAGATCAGATCGGTGCTTCTTACCCTGAGCTAGAATGGGCGATGAATATGAAAGACGAGGGTAAAACAGTTGATGACTTTGAAGGTAGAAAGAAAGAGGTCTTTACTATATTCATAAGACTCAATACAATGAACCAACATAAAATGCTACCAATACCCGTTTGTGAGATCCCAAAACAGTTAAAATAACAACTCATCTAAGAATCAAGGTATTAAATCGAAAATAAAGTCTGAAATTATACGTTACTAATAAAATAATGCAACTTTGACTTCTAATTTAGAATTTTAAGCCTTACATTGCATGTAGTCTTTTCAGACAAAAAGGTTCCAAAATCTATATAAAAAAACAATTAATGATCAAAGTTTTAATAGCGGATAACCACCCTATCATAAGAATGGGAGTTAGGAAGGTTCTAGAATCCGCTGAGGGATTTGAACTGATCGATGAGGTAGCTAATACCGAAGAACTTTTTGAAAAACTTAAAGACACAACCCCCGATGTAGTCATGCTAGAAATGGATATTCCTGATGTAAATGGAATAGCGGCATTACGCAGAATTAAAAAAGATTACGCGGACGTAAAAGTCCTTATGTACAGCGGTCAATCTGAAGATGTTTACGCCTTAAGTGCCATTAGAGCTGGTGCATTCGGATATTTATCGAAATCATCTGGTGTAGAATACATTACTGCAGCAGTAACTAAAGTAAGTGAAGGTAGTATGTTCATTACAAACGAACTTGCACAACGTCTTGCTTTCGATGAAGGAACTAAAAAACCAAGAAGGTTCTTTAGAAAACTATCTACTAGAGAAATAGAAGTATTAAAACTTTTAGCTAGTGGTAAACGTAACAAAGAAGTTGCATTAGGCTTGAACCTAAATGAAAAAACAGTAAGTACCTACAAAGCTCGTTTAATGAAAAAATTAAATGTAGACAACATGGTAGATTTATTACAACAGGCAAAAGCCTTAGAATTGTACTAAATTCTTACAACTGAATAAAATAAAAAAAGACCTGCTTTTAGCAGGTCTTTTTTATTTATGATACTTTCTGAGAATCAAGACAATACCCTATTTAATTTCTTATTCAGCAATTTATTCAACTGAATGTAATTCATAATCTCTTCAAGAACTTCTCTATGATCTGTAGTAGAATCTTGTGTTGTATTTTGCAAAGTATTCATTCTCTTTTTAATCAAAAAACAACGCAACGTTAGTATCGTCTCACTTACCAACTGCGCAACACCTATTTCTTTACTCTTTGGAAAAATTTCTTTACGTTCCCAGTCATCTAAGGTATACCGTTCCTCTTCCATTAAAATAGAAGAAATCTGGTTTGCCATTTCTTGCTCTAAACCATTCACAAAATTGGTGATCGAAAATTCTTCTTTTTCATTTAAGGCTTCGATCAGTCTAGCATACATTTTACGAAAATCTTCATTGGCCAATTCTATTTCATCTTCTTGCAGATCCAAATAGATTTTCTCGTATACTTTAATTTCAGATAATTCTGGCTCCAACACTAAATCTCCGGCATCATTTTCTTTCAACACCAGATCTTCAAACTGTTCTTTGAGATTACCATATAGCATAAGCGATTCAATAATTTTTCGCTCTAGCAAATACTGTACATCAACTTTTTCTTCTTTTTCCTGATCTGTATTACGAACAACATCAAAAGCTTTCTGCTCCTCTTTTTGTGGTGCCTGTACATTCTTCTCTTCTTTCTTACCTATTTGAGCAAGTGTATTATACAAAACTGCTTCAGATATATTCATGATCTGCGCACACTCTTGAATATAGATCTCTTGCTGTATGCGATCGGGAATCTTGGCAATACTGTTCACAATATCCCTTACCGTATCTGCTCTCTTTATTGGATCGTTATCTGCCTCTTTTACCAGAAGCGATGCCTTGAATTGAATAAAATCTTTAGAGTTGTCATTAAGGTAGGTCATGACATCTTCCAACTCATTGTTCTTTGCAAAACTGTCTGGATCCTCACCTTCTGGAAATGTACAAACGCGCACATTCATACCTTGTTCCAAAATAAGATCGATACCACGTAGCGATGCTCGTAAACCTGCCGCATCACCATCAAATAATACCGTAATATTTTTGGTCAATCTATTGATGAGCCTAATTTGCTCGGGCGTCAATGCTGTACCACTAGAAGATACCACGTTATCAATACCGCGTTGTACAAATTGAATTACATCGGTATACCCTTCTACCAAATAGCAATTGTCTTCTTTAGCGATAGATTGCTTAGCATGGTAAATACCGTACAACACCTTACTCTTATGGTAGATGTCACTTTCGGGAGAATTCAGATACTTGGCTGCCTTTTTATCGTTCGTTAAAATACGCCCACCGAAACCAAGTACACGACCACTTAAAGAATGGATAGGAAACATCACCCTACCCTTGAATCGATCGAATTTTCGTGATCCATTCGGATTATTAGGATCTTCCTTAACTATGGTCAACCCTGTTTTAGCAAGATATTCTAGTTTATACCCTTTATCTAAAGCTGCAGTTGTAAATCCGTCCCAATTATCTAGGCAATATCCTAACTCAAATTTCTTAATGGTTTCATCTGTAAAACCACGTTCCTTAAAATAGCTAAGTCCTATTGCCTTACCCAACTCTGATTGCCACAACATTTCCTTAAAATGCGTTTGGGCGAATTCAGACACCAGGTACATACTCTCACGTTCGCTAGCTTGTTCTTTTTGTTCGTTAGATTGCTCAGTCTCCTCTACTTCAACATTATATTTCTTTGCTAAGTATTTTATAGCCTCAGGATAGGTAAAATGCTCGTGCTCCATTAAAAATGCGACTACATTACCTCCTTTTCCACTACTGAAATCTTTCCAGATCTGCTTTACAGGTGATACCATAAAACTTGGTGATCTTTCATCAGAAAAAGGGCTAAGTCCTTTAAAATTGGATCCAGATTTTTTTAACTGTACAAAATCACCAATAACCTCTTCTAGTCGAGCAGATTCATATACTTTATCTATGGTAATTTTTGAAATCATATTCCTCCCTTAGTCCCTCCAAAAGAGGGAAATAATTTTGTGTAAATTAGAACATCAAAAATAGCAATAATGATTCTATTCTTTGGCACTAGACCAGGAAAGCCCGAAACTAAAAAACTTTTTAACTGTACATGTCCGTATTGCCAGCAACGCGGGACATTAACTGCTATCACCCAAAAGAACTATTTTCATATATTTTGGATCAAGCTTTTTAAAATATCTAGCACGACTACGGCAGAGTGCAGTCATTGTAAACGTGGTTATTATGAGAATGAGTTTACCGAAGAGATGAATCGAGAACTATCTAATACAAATAATTAGCTGTAGTAACCGGTTTTTACACACGGTACCACAGCTAATTTGATTGATGAATTTCTTTTTATAGGTCGAAACGAAGACCTAAAGAAATGTTGTGCTGCTCTACAGCTGCATCTTTAAATATAGGATTCAAATCATATTTCATATATAACAGAAATCCGTCAACACCTGCATAGGCACTTAAACCATAAATTAAATCATTGGTATTATAACTACGCTTCAGTTTGTCTTTTACATTATCACCATCAAGACTGTATTTTAATTTTTGACGTGTACCTATATTAAATCCGCCATAACCACCAACTCCTACTCTAAATTGATTCTTTAAAGAGTATCTCATCTTTTTTTCGCTTGTACTCTGCTTTGATGGTCCAAACTCGAAATGCATAGGAAAAACCAAATTATCCATTCTAAATTTCGACTTATCTAGCTCATAATCGAATTCTTGAAGTTCTGACTGTCCGTTTTCCAGCGACACTAAATACTGATTATCCTTCGGTTTTAATCCGTTAAACTGAAAAGAGAATCCGTAATTAAATCTTAAGAAATTCGTGTTTTTAAATACACGTGTACGCCACTGCCATCCCATTTCAAAAAACCTACTACCTCCTATTTTATATGGTGAATCATTTAAAGATTGACCGTCTACGATAGCATTATTAAGACCTACTGCAAGAACCAAATCTGAATATGTTCTTCTGTCATAAATTGGTTCTCTTCTATTCGGATTTTCGTTTAGTCGAATTCCGAAAAGCTTTGCATCGTCACCGTCATCATCGCCAAAACCGATTTGAAAAGCAAATTTATAATTCAAGGTGTCCAATTCTTTTACCTCGCCATTATTACGCTCTAACAAGGCTATTTTATTATTAATTATAGCTATTCTATCTTCAATATTTAGAGCTCGCTTTTCAGCTGCTTCCATTTTTAAATTATCAGCTTCTTCTTGTGTGATTTCAGCATTAGCTAACTTTTTAGAAATGGCTGCTATTTCAAATTTCAAAGCTTCTTTTTCTTGTCTAGTTACACTTAGCTTTTGCTCTTTTAAAATATCTACTGTTTTTTGGTAGTCTTCTTGCCCTACTGAATTTTGAACCATAAATAGGGTCAGCGCCACTATTAAATACATTGTAATTGTTCTCATTTCGATTTTGATTTTTTGATGAATAAAACTCCGTCCCCTGTCCCTATAACATTTATAGCGATGAAGGATAATACGATTTGTGTTTGATTAATTATTGCGGTCTGCCACTGCAGTTCGCACTTTTATGAATCCGGCTTTTAAAGAATTAAAAATTTGGTCTCGGAAAGATTGATCAAGTTCTTCTTCAACCTCTGTCAACAAAGCCATTGCATCGACAGATTTATCTGTATTAAATATTTTATCTCGTAAAATTTCGTCTTGTGCTCGTTTCAACAACGAATCTACTTCTGCATCGGTAACCGTACTATACTGCTCTAAAACATCTATTTGAGCAACTATATCTGCTACTTTTGAATTGATTATTTCGTCTGACACTTCTAATTTAGAAGTAGATTGGTCTGTAGATACATGCGCTACAACCGCTACTTCAATAGCATCATTTAAAGTTTTGCTCTCTTGTACTTCTGGTATTTTGTACTCTTCCTTTTTAATAGTCCTACTTTCTGTCTTTGTATTTGTTTCTACAATAACCACTTGTTCTTCTTTCAGCTGAGTTGGGTCTTTAGTGACTACCTCTTCAACCTTATTTTCATTATCGATATCTACCAACTCTATTGGTGATTCGTTCAACTCATTTGTTTCATTAAAATAAAATAATGCGACACCCAGCAACACTACAATGCTGGCAGCAACACCCAACCATAAATACACAGGTTTCTTTTTTGCAGTATCAGTAT
This sequence comes from Maribacter sp. BPC-D8, assembly GCF_035207705.1. Lineage (NCBI taxonomy): Bacteria > Pseudomonadati > Bacteroidota > Flavobacteriia > Flavobacteriales > Flavobacteriaceae > Maribacter > Maribacter sp. BPC-D8. The sequence continues at coordinate 4,738,451 of NZ_CP128187.1, read as the reverse complement.
TTAATTCTGATGAGATTTTGGACCAAGCATTTTCTGACGGATTAATCTCCCGCTCTTGAAACTTGGCTTTTATATGTTTTTCAAATTTATCGGTTTCCATACCCTATAATATTTTGTTGCCTTAATTGGTCTTGAAGCAATTTTCGGGCTTTTAATAACTGTGTTTTTGAAGTGCTCTCTGTGATCGACAGCATTTCTGCGATTTCTTTATGCTTATACCCTTCTACGGTATACAACACGAAAACCATTTTATAACCTTGTGGCAAAGCATCTATCAATTGTTGAATATGCTCGGTATCTAAATCGGTACTTTGCGATATTTCTTCAGATTGATTCTTTTCATACACCTCATCGTCATACACCACAAACTGCTGCTTTCTTAAATAAGAGATGCTTTCTCGAATCATTATCCGCCGTAACCATCCTTCGAAACTTCCTTCGAACTTGAACGTATCTAACTTATTGAACATTTTCAGAAAACCTTGCACCATTACATCTTCCGCAAAATGAATATCCTTTATATACTGACGGCAGACACTCAACATTTTTGGAGCATGTTTTTTATACAAACGCTCTTGCGCATCGCGGTTACCCGATGTTGCTTTTTTAATGAGCTGCTTCTCGTTTTTATAAAAAGGTATAATTTTCAAAATATTGGTTTGGTCTTCTATTAGCATAGACGCAGAAGAAGTAATTATAGTTGCCTGAAGATAAACAAAAAATAAAATTAATTTTTAAGTAGCTGAAATACAGTTGTTTAAAAACAATAAAAAGAAGAATAAATTTTTGACGGATTTACTTTTTACGATCCACCACGTAATTCACCATCAACTCTAATGCACTTTTATACTCAGAATCAGGATACGAACTTAGCAGTTCTAAAGCCTCATCTCTATACTCTAGCATTTTAGTTACCGCATAATCCAATCCGCCTTTTTCTTTTACAAAAGCGATAACTTCTTTCACACGTTTTTTATCCTGGTTATGGTTTTTGATGGAATTGATGACCCAATTTTTCTCTTTTTTGGTACAATTGTTCAGTGCATATATTAAAGGCAACGTCATTTTTTGCTCTTTAATATCGATACCGGTTGGCTTTCCTATTTGTTTGGTTCCATAATCGAAAAGGTCATCTTTAATCTGAAATGCCATACCGCAGAGCTCTCCGAATTTTCTGAAAGTTTCTACATCTTCGCTTTCGGGCTTTACCGAACAAGCACCCAGCGAACAGCATGCTGCTATCAACGTTGCCGTTTTTTGTCTGATAATATCGTAATAGACATCTTCGGTAATATCTAAACGCCTAGCTTTTTCTATCTGTAATAATTCGCCCTCACTCATTTCGCGAACAGCAACAGAGATAATTTTAAGCAAATCGAAATCTTCGTTATCAATAGAAAGCAACAGACCTTTAGACAGTAAATAATCGCCTACCAAAACGGCAATCTTATTTTTCCAAAGGGCATTTATAGAGAAGAATCCCCTGCGTTTATTGCTTTCATCAACAACATCATCATGAACCAATGTTGCCGTATGTATCAATTCTATAACCGATGCACCACGATAGGTACGCTCGTTCACTTCTCCGCCATTCAACAATTTGGCTGTTAAAAATACGAACATAGGGCGCATTTGCTTGCCCTTGCGATTTACGATGTAATGGGTGATTCTATTGAGTAGCGCAACCTTAGAGGTCATTGAATCTCTGAACTTAGATTCAAACAGCTCCATTTCCTGATAGACAGGTTCCTTTATTTGTGCTACTATTTTCAGTTGCTCTGTATTAGAACGGCAAAATTAGTCAAAAGCAAGCAGTTAACAGTACTCGGCGCGGAGATAATGGTTTCTCGAGTAATTAGGAGCTAGGGGTTAGGGATTAGTTGTTGGTTGTTGGAAAAAATAAGTTCAAGTTCAAGTTCAAAAATCAAACTCAATCTCAAAATGGCTTTTGGCTTTTGGCTTTTGGCTTTTGGCTTTTGGCTTTTGGCTTTTGGCTTTTGGCTTTTGGCTTTTGGCTTTTGGCTTTTGGCTTTTGGCTTTTGGCTTTTGGCTTTTGGCTTTTGGCTTTTGGCTTTTGGCTTTTGGCTTTTGGCTTTTGGCTTTTGGCTTTTGGCTTTAACGCTTCGCGTTTTTTAGTATTAAGTAATAAGTATAAAGTACTAAGATATTACGTTAGCAATCGCTCTAGTAATTCGTTTTACTTAATACTATATTATCTCTTTTACAAACTAGTATTACTGATTTTGGATTTTGGACTTCGAACTTAATACTTTGTATTTCCTAAGTTTAGCTTAGCTAAATACTCAAAATCAAAAGAGTCTATTCTCTAAACTCTATTTTCTATATTCAAACTTTAGACTTCGTACTTAATACTTTGTACTTGATACTTCCCTTAAGATTTATTCGCCAACTGCCCACATGCGGCATCAATATCCTTTCCTCTAGAACGACGAACGGTTACTACTATATTATTCTTCTCTAATGTATTAACATAGCGATCTATGGCTGCGTTAGACGCTTGTTTGAACTCGCCATCATCAATAGGGTTATATTCTATTAAGTTTACTTTAGAGGGTGCAAAACGACAGAATTCTACCAAAGCATCTACATCTTTTTGAGCGTCGTTGATTCCGTCCCAAACTACATATTCGTAGGTAATTCTACTTCTTGTTTTCTCGTACCAATACACTAACGATTCTCTTAAATCACTTAAGGTAAACTTGGCATTAAACGGCATAATTGAAGTTCTGATTTCATCTATGGCGGAATGTAACGAAACAGCCAATTTGAATTTCACCTCATCATCTGCCATTTTCTTAATTAATTTAGGCACACCAGAAGTTGAAACTGTAATTCGCCTTGGAGACATCCCCAATCCGTCAGGAGAAGTAATCTTATCAATTGCCTTCAACACATTGTTATAGTTCATTAAAGGCTCTCCCATCCCCATAAAAACAATATTGCTCAATGGTCTTTCAAAATACAAGCGACTTTCATTGTCTATAGCTACAACTTGATCGTAAATCTCATCAGGATTCAGATTTCGCATACGTTTCAAACGAGACGTTGCACAGAACCTACAGTCTAAACTACAACCAACCTGACTAGATACACAGGCAGTTGTTCTTGACTTTGTCGGTATCAATACCGATTCTACAATTAAATCGTCATGCAAGCGAACGGCATTCTTAATTGTACCGTCACTACTACGCTGCATTAGATCTACCTTAATATGGTTGATTACAAAATTAGCTTCTAGCATTTCTCTAGTTTCTTTTGATAGATTTGTCATCACATCAAAAGAATACGCTGCTTTCTGCCATAACCATTCATACACCTGATTACCACGAAAAGCTTTGTCACCGTTAGAAACAAAGAATTCTCTAAGCTGCTCTCGCGTTAGTGCCCGAATATCTTTTTTCTTTATTTCTTCCATCTTTTTAAAGGTAGGTATTACTAGTGATAAAAATCCCGCTTTCTCAATATGTGATAAAGCGGGATTTTATTATTTTTTCCTTTTTAGAAAGGATGTATTTTGAACTTATATAATCAACATGGCATCACCATAAGAATAGAACTTATAGTTTTCCAGTATTGCTTCTTTATATGCTTTGTTCATTAAATCATGACCCATAAATGCAGATACCATCATCAATAATGTAGATTTTGGTAAATGGAAATTGGTAATCATAGCATTAGCGATACTAAAATCATATGGAGGGAAAATGAACTTATTCGTCCAACCTTCATACGTATTCAACATATGCTTAGATGAAACAGCACTTTCTAAACCTCTCATTGCTGTAGTACCTACTGCACAAATACGACGCTTTTCTCTCTTAGCATTATTCACAATATCGGTAGCTTTCTCATCAATAAATAACTCTTCGCTATCCATTTTATGCTTAGAAAGATCTTCAACTTCTACTGGGTTAAAAGTACCCAAACCAACATGTAAAGTTAATTCTGCAAAATCAACACCTTTAATTTCTAAACGCTTTAATAAGTGTTTAGAGAAGTGAAGACCAGCAGTAGGGGCAGCAACTGCACCTTCATGCTTCGCATAAATAGTCTGGTAACGACCTTCATCTTCTGGCTCAACATCTCTTTTAATATACTTAGGTAATGGCGTTTCACCTAGCTCTCTTAGTTTTCTTCTGAAATCTACGTAAGCACCATCATATAAAAAACGTAATGTTCTACCTCTAGAAGTAGTGTTATCAATAACCTCAGCTACCAACGTTTCATCATCACCAAAATATAGCTTGTTACCAATACGTATTTTACGTGCTGGATCTACAAGAACATCCCATAGACGTTGCTCTTCGTTCAACTCACGTAAAAGAAAAACCTCGATACGCGCACCTGTTTTTTCCTTGTTACCGTATAAACGAGCAGGAAAAACTTTAGTGTTATTAAGAACCATAACATCACCTTCATCAAAATAGTCGATCATGTCTTTGAACATCTTGTGCTCAATTTTTCCGGTCTCTCTATGGATAACCATTAATTTAGACTCATCTCTATTTTCAGATGGATGCTCCGCCAATAATTCGTCTGGAAGCTCAAAACTAAAATTTGATAATTTCATGTAGCTGTTATATTTATTGTAGCAAATTGCGGCTGCAAATATACAATCTGCAGATAGGCCTTGTCAAGTAAAACGCTAATTATAATTCTTTTATGCTGAAATCTAGTTGTTTTAGGTCGTTCCAAAAATCAGGATATGACTTAGAAACCACCTCGGCATCATTCACAAAAAGTGTAGTTTTCATAGCTAATGGTGCAAAAGCCATTGCCATTCTATGATCGTTATACGTATCTATAGCTACATCTGCGTTTATTTCTGACGTTGGTACTATAGTAAGTGTTTTATCTGTTACCGAAATATCTGCCCCTAATTTAGAAAGCTCTATATGTAAAGCCTCTAAACGATCTGTTTCTTTAATTTTTAGGGTATGCAGACCAACTAAATGACATCCAACACCTAACCCGAAACAAGTAACTGCAATAGTTTGTGCAATATCTGGTGCATTAGCTAAATCAAATTCATTGGTTGCCAATACTTTTTTATCCGTCTTTTTTAAAGTAATCTTATTTTCGCCAAAGGTAGTTTCCACTCCGAATGCAGTATAAATATCGGCAAGTACACTATCGCCTTGAAGGCTTTTCTTTTTATATGCGGATAAAGTAATTTCAGTACCTGGTGCTGCAAGTGCACAAATACCATAAAAGTAAGAAGCTGAACTCCAGTCAGACTCCACAACTAATGTTGTTGGTGCTACTTTTGCCTTAGGCGATACTTTAATCATATTACCTTCAAAAGAGGTTTCTACACCTATTTCTTCAAGTAATGCTAAAGTCATTTTAATATAAGGTACCGAAGTAATTTTACCTACCAGCTCTAATTCTAGTCCGTTTTCTAAACTTGGTGCTATTAATAACAGCGAAGAAATATACTGACTACTGACATTTGCAGGCAGACTAACTTTATCTTTTACTATACGTTGCCCTTTTATTTTTATAGGTGGATAACCTTCATCTTGTACATAAGAGATTTCAGCCCCTAATGTTCTTAAAGCTTCTACAAGAATTTTTATAGGTCTTTCTGTCATTCTTTTTGACCCAGTAAGAATTACATCTTTACCTTCTTGAGAAGAGAAGTAACCCGTTAAAAAACGCATTGCCGTACCAGCATGATGAATACCTACCGTACCCTCTGAAATTTTCAAACCTTTTGCCATTACCTGGGCATCATCAGAATTTGAAATATTTTCTATTTTAATATCTGGGTATAATGCCGCCAATAATAAACTACGGTTAGATTCACTTTTAGAACCTGTTATAGTTATAGTATCTTTTAATTGATGATTTGACGGACCGGTTAAGTGAAGTTTCAAAGCGTATGGTTTTAAAAATAGAACGCCAAATATACGTCTATTTCAACTTTTTATTATTGTGATGACGATCATGATCACGCTTTGTTTTTAAATCTAACTTTTTATCGAAAGCTTGTTGTAAATCGATACCTGTCTGGTTCGCTAAACATAATACTACGAACATAACATCTGCCAATTCTTCGCCTAGATCTTTGTTCTTGTCAGATTCTTTTTCGCTTTGCTCACCATAGCGTCTAGCAATAATTCTAGCAACCTCGCCTACTTCTTCTGTTAACTGCGCCATATTGGTAAGCTCGTTAAAATAACGAACGCCATGTTCTTTGATCCAATTATCTACTTCTAGTTGTGCGTTTTCGATGTTCATTTTCTAATTTATATTTTTTCAAAAACAATTAAAGATTGATTCTGACTTTTTACAGCTTCATTGAATAGCTGCTTTAATCCTGTGTAATAACCATTGCTATAATGGGCAGAGTTCAAATCAAAAGTAAAAAATAAATTAAGGGCACCACTACTATTATCCGATACATTTAATTTTAATTCACCACCATTATCTGGCATACTAAAATTTTTATTTTCAGGTATCGACTTAACCTGATATCCTTCCGGTATTTTAATATTGAGAATGTATTGGTACTTCATAGGATAACCAAAATCAACCGGATAATTTCTATCAGATGCTACGAAAGGATTTTTATCAAAGAATTTTATCACGAACGGATTCAAGTAAATATTATCGCCCTGAAATAAGTTTTCAATTTCAAAATTGAATCTTTCGGTAATTTTCTTTTCGTTAGAGTATTTTAATATCTTTTCGTGAGAAGTAATATGGAAATCATCTGAAATCTCTTCCTCTAATTTTTCAATATAACTTTCTTCGTTAGTAGTATGTAAAAACTCATCTTGTTTAACTTTCTTATAGCCTGAATTAATTACATCAAATACTCCTTCCAATTTTTTTTCATTTGTATCGATAGTCATTTGAGCACGCAACATAATTGAGTTCGTTTTCTCGGCTACAATATCGTACCAATAACTTTCAGCATCAAAATCCATAACTCGACCGTAATAGTTCAAACACCGAAATGGCAACATACCAAAAGGCATATATTTATCTGTAGCATCTAATAAATACGACTCGCCATCAATATCAACTTTTGCAACTATATAATTAAAATCATTCATAACCGGATGCGTCTTCTTTGGCAACCCTCTTTTGCGTGTAGCCATAACCATCATGTTCGCTTTTATATCAGCTGCATTCAACAGGTTTATTAAAGCTATATTTATTTCGGCTACATTTCCTTTTCTCTCATCAAAAGCCGTTTTCACCTTGTTATCTTGCCAAATACTAAATTTTTCATTCCAAGTAAAATGACCTTGTACAAACTCATAAATATTCTTTGCACGAGTTAAATCATCGCCTTCTGTTAGTAATGCTTCATCTACCTTTTTTTCGAAAAAATTCTTCTTTCTAAGCTGACTTCCGATATCTTTATCGGTTTTAAATTCCTTATCGACATCGTCCCATGATTTGGTATACTTTTCAGTACTACCATAGAAACTTTTATATTCAGACAGTTCAAATTCTATTTTAGACCTGTAGTTATTGGAAGAAAGCATATATTCTTCAGAATCTTCAAACGCAGGTATATCTTTCATTACATATCTTAAAGACTCGCAGTCACTATCATCTTTCGTACCAGGAAAACTAAAACAACCTTTTACAATATCTGCCTCGTTAACATCTAGGCTTAAATCACCTTTAAGGCTCCTATTATACAACCAATTACCTGGTATTTTGGCATTGAATTCAGAATACAACTTGGGAATCGCTGACTGAAACTCCCACCCCGTAAAATTGAAGTAAAAGGGAGACTGCATCTCATATTCATATTCAATAATCGATCCTTCTTTTACATTAGGAAAAGTGAATTTTGTTTGTGACCATTTATCATTAACATCTTCCTCGAAAAAATCACTTTTCTTTACCCAACTTTTAGTTTCACCGTTATGCGTGAGCGCCTTTAATTTGACTATTTTCTCTTTGCTCTTCTTAGTGTGATAAAATGGGATTTCAATATTTGAATATTCAAAACCCTCTTTTTCTAAAATTTTAATTTTCGCATGATATTTCGTTATCAGGTAGATATAATTATCTCTAATTTCAAAATAATTATCTCCGTATTCATAAAGATATATTGCTGTTGCATCTACATCTTTATCGTATGATGTTAAAGTACTTTCTGATTGTGAGATAACACCAAATTCAGCTTTGTCCTGAGCTAGAATAGTGTTAGTACAAAATATTGAAGTAGTTATAAGAAGTACTAAATGGATAATTTTATGCATTTGAGTTGATTGGTTTATTTTTCTAATAAGAAATGAGTTGTTGAACAATTAAGATTATTTTTTCTTTATGCTCTTAATAGTAGTTGCATTCTATATTTTAGTCAATACTACTTTTTCTGTTTGTTTCAAAACCATTTGACCGTAAAACTCTTTTAAAGATTCATAATATAAGGCAGGTATTAGCGCCTCTTGAATCTTTGTTGTACTTATAACTTGTAATATATTACCATTTTGCTTTATAGCGAAATTGAACACTCCCATTTTATCAGGTAAACCTATTGTTATTTTCTCTGGCATAGATTCTATTTTATAACCATCAGGCAGCGTATAAGTAACACTCGCTTTACTTGAAAATGGATAGCTAAAATCGACGGGGTACTCTCTTGATTCTAGTTTAAAAGGATTTTCATTTAAAGTCAAAAACATTAGAGGATTGAAATATAATTTATCTCCAATAATTTCAATTTGGGTATCGTTATTAAACGACATAGAATATTCTAAAGGCTCATCTGGAGCTTTACTATTTTTAAGCTCAAAATCATCTATCTCTATATTTTCGAATAATGAAGAAGAGTTGTTTGAAATTTCTTCTTCGGTCTTATCATAATTATCTATTCTATAATCGAATGCTAAATGATTACTTAAACGAGTTTTCATTTCACCTTCTACAGTACCATCTTCAACTATGTTTACTTGCATGAAAACAAACTTATTTGAAATAGTCTTTGCGGCTAAAGAAACATCTTTTGAAGACCCATCTTCTCTAACTAAGCGACCTTGCCAATTCATTGCACGCACAGGCAATTCATTTACGACCAACATTTTTTCCGTAGCATCTAATAAAATAAAACCCTCTCCATTTTCTACAGCGGCAATAACATAGTTAAAACCACTGGTAGTTGGAAAAATGGGAATGCCATTAGACTTTGTACTGACTAAAACAGGATTAGCCTTTATACCTGCATAACGCAACATTGAGATAAGCAATAAATTTATATCAGCAACATTCCCTTTCTTCTCCTCATATGCCTTCTTCACACCATTGCTGCATCCAACGCCATAATAATCATTCCAGGTCATTCTATTCTGGACATATTTATAAATTTCTGAGGTTAGTTGATTTGAACCTTTGCTTTCTTTTATAAGAACATCTAAGTCATTTCTAAAAAATCTATTCTTATTAACTTCTTCTCCAAAATTATCATACTTATAAATAGTACTCGCAACATCTTCCCAAGATTTACTATATATTTTAAAACCTACATTTGGAAATTTCGTAGACTCTAACTCAAAAACAATAGCGCTTCTGTAATTCTCAATATTATTAGTGTAATTCACCTCTTTTAATGCAGGAATGTTCTTTGCTTTAATTTCATAATGTTTTTCGAAAAATTCAAGCTCAGCCAATTGATTTGTAGATTTTGACCCCACAGACCCAAAACTATCGTCTCTTTTTGTTTTGTAGTTATAATTGATTTTTCGATTTTTTTGAGACTCCTTTAAGGAAATAGGATAAAAACCCTTTGTAAATCTTTTAAAATTAAAATACTCAGGCACCTCTACGCTCAGTTCCACACAATCCAATGGAATACCATACTGTAGTGTAAAATCGTCCATATAACCCACCATATCTGATGCTATATCATATTTAATTTCAATAACACTGCCCACTTTGACATTTGGCATAGTAATAGAAACATGATTGCGATATTTACTAACATTTTCTAAAAATGAGCCTTCCTTTTTTAGCTTGTCTTCTTCGATTTTTCCATTAACAAGATTATAAGTATACCCTTTAATATTATAAATCTTTTGTTCTCCAGAATTAGAAGTATAAAGAGATACAACTCTTGTAGCCCAGTCCAAACCAGATTTACTATATATTTTAATTCTCAAATGGACTTCTCTTATTGTTCCAAAACCTTTACCTGAGGAATAATCATATGACATTCTTTCTTTTTTATAAAGAATGGCAGCTTCAGCTTCACTATTAGTTGAATGTTGTTTTTGAGCAACTTCTTCTATAGACACCTTACCAAATTTGATTTCACTTTTTTGTGCGTTCGTTGAAAATGTTATAAATGCTAGGATGATTGTTAAGTGTAATTTCATGAATTATTATTTTTTAATAAATACAATTTTAGAGGCATCAACTTGTGAAATGGTTTTTCTAAAATCCCTATAATCGTTATACATTGTACTTGGGAAGTTCCCTGATTTCATTAATAACCGCCTTTTATAATGTAATTTTGATTCTGTTAGCTGCTCTACACTAACTTCAAATTCTCCAAAATCATTAGTAATAGCCGTAGGCATTAAGTTAGCCTCCACCTTATATCCTTTAGGAATTTCTATTATAAAATTATCCTCATCTAAATACCCTCTTTTAATAACAACTTCACGTTTTCTATTGTTATCTCTTTTTGGCACATAGGCATTTCTATTTAACATATTTGGAGCAAATAGAATGCGGTCTCCTGCTTTTGATAAATAGCCCGATGTTCTAAAATTTACTTTTTCAGTAGTTACAATACTATCCTTATCATTAATAAGCTCATGACTTTGAATATGAATGGCGTTAACATAATCCCAGTAATGCTTATAATACTTTTCTATATCCTCTTCACTATCATTTGCCAATCCATATTTTTGATTGTACTGTATACCTGTGCTCTTTATTTCTACTTGTGCTGTAATTTCAGATTCCCCTACATGTATTTCAGCATTTGTAATTTGCCTACTTTGTTCTGGCAGGTATTCCCTAGATTTTACAATTTCACCTCCATTTGACCCAACTTTTAGTACATATCTATTATCTGTAAATGTTCCAAGAAAATTTGATGGTACTACTTGATTGGTGCACTCTAACCAAATTTCTTCGTCTTCTAAGGACACATTTAAAAAAGCATGATTTCCTTGCAGAGATGGAAAATCAAAATCTAAACTCCGCATATTTGAACCAGCCGAAACAATGGTATAATAAGATTCTATACCTATCGCTTTTAATAAAACCATTGTATAATTGGTTAAACCTTTGCAATCGCCATATTTGACCCTATCTACTTCATTGGCACTAATTGGCTCCCAACCGCCAATACCCATTTGCACACTGATATATCTGGTATTATCTTGAACAAATTGATATACTATTTTTACTTTTTCTTTTGGGTCGTCTATACCTTCTACTAAATTTTTTACTTTTTGAATTGTTGAAGGACTAATTTCTCCCCTTTCCTTTAGCAGCGAATTGTAGATCCAACTGCCGAATTCTTTCCATGTAGTTGCATGACCGTCTACTCCTTTTAAATGAAAATCTTCTAAAGCAATTTGAACGTTCGGTGCAAAATCTCTAAACTCTGGGTCAAAATCTTCAGATTCAAGAGCTTTTAAATTAACTGCAGTATACTTTACCCCAGCTTCATTCTCTCTTCGTTTTACTTCAAAAGATGTAAGGTTATTATCCTTATACCTATATTTTATTTGTATTGGTATATTTAGGTTGAATTCACTTTTTTCAACACTTAGTCTATACCCATCCATAAAATACCAACGTGGCATAAATGCAGTATCTGAAGTGGTATATTTTTTAGTTAAAACCACTGTGTAAGGAAATTTTATGGGAGTATATCTTAGAAATTTTACTCGAGAGTCAGAATAAAGAGTTCCTTCGCCTGTAGCAGTTTGATCAATAAAATCTTTTTCCTTAAACTTTTCTATCTCCTTACCATTAGCATCAAGTATTACTGCCTCTAGGTTTTTAAGAGAAGTTTCTTTATCATAAAATGCCGTAGCATTTATATGTTTTGATCCGCTTTCATTTAAGACCGTCACCACTCTTTGAGATGTAACTTCCATATTATCAGAAGATTTCACCAAAACAGTGCTTTCATCTAAACGAACAACTGCATCTGAATTCTTTAAAAGGGAGGGGTCTATTTTTGAAAAATTATAATCTTGAGCAAGCACAGTATGGGTTACTGTGAATAATAGTAATATCAATAATAAGCGCATATGGTTTGGTCAACTGGTTTTTATCTTAACGACAAAAACGGTAGATTTCTTACAAAATATGCAGAAAATTTATTGAATCCTAAGTTTTATCCTTCGTATCTATTAATATAGTAACCGGTCCGTCATTCAACAATTCGACCTTCATATCTGCACCGAATATACCTGTACCTACTTTCTTATTCATCTTTGTTTCTAAAGTTGAAATGAACGCTTCGTAAAGCGGAATGGCTACTTCTGGTCTTGCCGCTTTTATGTATGAGGGGCGATTGCCTTTTTTAGTACTGGCATGAAGCGTAAATTGACTAACTACAATTGCATCGCCTTTTGTAGCTAAAAGTGACATATTCATTACTCCGTCGTCGTCATTAAAAATACGAAGGTTGACTATTTTGTTCGTAAGCCAATCGATATCGTCTTGGGCATCTTCATTTTCAATGCCGATAAGTATTAAAACACCTTGCTCAATGGCGCTTATCTTTTTTCCATCAACCGTTACACTAGCTTTGGAAACTCGCTGTATTACTGCTCTCATTTTTTCTCGTCATGTATATCTACCCTGTAATGCTCATCTTCGCCTTTTATCATCTGTAAGTAACTATTATACCTACTCCATGCAATATCGCCTGTTTCTAAAGCATCTTTTACAGCACATTTTGGCTCGTCTACATGAATACAATTATTAAACTTACAGTGCTGTTTTAGCTTAAAGAACTCTGGAAAATAGTTACCTATTTCCTCTTTTTCCATATCTACGATTCCGAATCCTTTTATACCGGGTGTATCTATTATTCGTGCGTTAAAACTTAAATCGTACATTTCGGCAAACGTAGTCGTATGTTGACCTTGCGCATGCTGCTGAGAAATTTGTTTTGTCTTAATATCTAAATTAGGCTCTATAGCATTAACCAAAGTTGACTTACCTACACCAGAATGACCAGAAAACATAGAGGTCTTACCTAACATCATTTCTTTGACCTTATCTACATTCTTACCTGTTGCTGCCGAAATACCTAAGCAGGTATAACCTATATTACGATATAATGCCGCCAAGAATTTGATTTCATCTAACTCTTCTGGTGAGTACGTGTCTATTTTATTAAAAAGTAACACTGCAGGAATTTCGTAAGCTTCTGCCGTAATTAAAAAACGATCTATAAAAACTGGATAGGTCGGCGGGTTATTCAACGTTACCAATAAAAACACCTGATCCAAATTAGCCGCTATAATATGGGTCTGCTTAGATAAGTTAACAGATTTACGTATAATGTAATTTTTACGTTTTTCAATTTCATTAATAATACCAAAGGTATCATCGCCAGTAGTCTCAGTTTCAAAACGCACATAGTCACCAACCGCAACCGGATTCGTACTTTTTATCCCCTTTATTCTAAACTTTCCTTTTATTCTACATTCATAGAAATCACCATTTTCTGCCTTAACAGTGTACCAACTTCCCGTAGATTTGTAAACAATTCCTACCATTTGTCCAAAATACCTTCCTTTTATACAAAGTAACTGCTTTAAATATAAAAATTAACATAAATTTGAAATTAGAACTATAACATTAAATAATAACCAAATACAAGAAAATGAAATTCATTAAAAAATCATTACTGATGTTAACATTATCAGTATTTACTTTTGGGGCTGCCCAAGAAACTATCACTAACGAATCTGTAGTTCAAATGGTCGAACTTGGTTTTGACGATTATATGATTATCGATAAAATAAATACTTCTGATGTAAAGTTCGACGCATCTATTACAGCTCTTGGGCAAATGAAAAATGCAGGTGTTTCTTCTGAAGTATTGTCTTTAATTATGGACAAGTCTAAGCAAAACACCATGTCTAAAACTGGTATTTATTTTACAGATGCTAGTGGTGAAGACAAATTGGTTCAACCAAGTGTATTCTCTGGTTCTAATTCTAACCAAGTTGCACAGAAATTGGTTTCTGGTTTAATCAACTCTAAGAAGAAAGCACAACTTCCAAAAACACAATCTAACAACGTTATTCACCAGAGTCAGCCTGAATTCACTTTCATCTTTGATCCTAGTGTTACTCAAGTTGATAACATGCAGAACAACCAAGGTGGCGATACAGGTATCTTTAACTGGTGGTTTAGAATGGCGAGTAACCCTAACGAATTCGTTTTGGTAAAACTTACCGTAAAAGAGAAAAAGAATCTTAGAGAAGTTATTACAGGAAAAAGCAGCTGGATTACAAGCAGTACTGGTATTGACCCTAAATACGCACTTAACTTTGCTATTGAGGAAATTGAAGGTCACAAATTCAAAGTGACTCCTGATACTTTAGAGCCAGGTGAGTATTGCTTCATCTACCAAGGTCAAGTACCTCAAGGTAGAGAGAACCAATCGGTTTTTGATTTTTCTGTTCAATAGAACATAACTCATATTATATATAAAGACCCAATGCTTTTAGCATTGGGTCTTTTTTTTGCCTACTGGTTTTCTAGTGGCTTTTTAAGGATTTAACTTCGTTTTACTTGGAGTTAATAATTTACATTCCTAAAACCTTAAATATACTTTCTGAATAACGTATATAAAAAAAGCCCGGTATTACCGGGCTTTTTTTATATACTCGTAAAACTATTGTGCTAAGTTAATCTCAACACGTCTGTTTTTCTGTCTTCCGTCTTTATACATGTTCGTAGCAATAGGTTTGCTTTCTCCATAACCTACAGATGTTAATCTAGCTGAAGAAATACCTCCGTCTACTAAGAATTGTAAAACAGCTTTCGCTCTTTTCTCTGATAATTTTTGATTAGTAGCTTCAGAACCTACACTATCAGTATGACCTTCTATGGTAAAATTAGCATTTGGGTATTCATTCAAAATACTAATAATATCAACTAACACAGGCGTAGATTCATCTTTTAAAGTCGATTTACCTGTCGTAAATAAAATTGTTTTTGCATACTCGTTCAATGACTTTTGAACCTCAGCAGTAACTACCGGCTCTGGACAACCTTTATTTGCCACAGTTCCCATTTCATTCGGACATTCATCATCTTTATCCAAAACAGAATCACCATCAGAATCTGCCCAAGGGCAACCGTTATTCTCTACTGGTCCTGCTTCATCAATACATTGATCTTCATTGTCCATTATGGTATCACCATCGGTATCTACCCATGGGCATCCGTTATTTTCTACTGGCCCTGCTTCCTCTGGACATTTATCCTCATTATCTAAAACAGTATCTCCGTCGGTATCTCCCCAAGGGCAACCATTATTTTCTATTGGTCCTGCTTCTTTAGGGCAACCATCTTCTTTATTTGGTATACCATCACCGTCAGAATCTTTAGGCTGACCATAATAAACAGGTACTTTTAAACCTGCATATATATCTGCACCTTGAATTTCATTTTTTGTGAATGTAGATATCAGTGACCCTGAACCAATATATAATGGTCCGGCACGTAAACCTGCACCTACTTGCAAGCCACTATATTGGTAACTGCTTACCGGTAAATAGAAACTAAACCACTTGCTTTCAAAACGAGGCGTCAAAGAAAATACATTTGCAGTTCTAAGGTTATTTTCACCCGTAGAACGCATAGATAGATCAGTATTGAAATTTAAATAGAAATGATTCTTAATATTCCAATCTGCATTAAAATGAAGTGCAGTCGGCAAACCAGCTTTCATATCTTCTGTAGCTTGTGTAAACGTATAAAGGTTCTGTAAATCATCAGAATCTTCAATATTATCATAATCATCTTGGGTAATGGTATTGTTGATATTGTAAGTATCCATTAAACTCCCCTTATAATTTACCGACCCAACATCTGTAAGTGACAAGCCAAATTTAAGCTTATACTTATTTTTGTCTTTCATTACTGTTTTCTCACCGTCAGCACCTGCTACCTCATAATCTTTATAGTCTGGTCTCCACTCATAAACGAAACCCAAATCGAATCCGAATCCGTTTGCATCTGGCACTTCATAGTCATAGTTATCATCATCATAATCATCTGCACGACCATAAATTAAATCGCCAGTAGATTCTAAGGTTCCAATTGTTGAACTGTCTGGTAACGTAGCACCATCTGCATCATAATCGATAGTTACATTTCTACCAGATACGTATGCGTTACCAAATCCTTTTAAATATTTTAACGAAAGACCACCTTTTAAAAAGTGCTCTTCTTTATTCATTAATTCTTGAGCATACGTAATACCTACTTCTGCCCAGCCATGCCCAGCCGCAAAGAAATCTCCTTCGTTTACTATAAAATCTTGACTTTCATCAATACTGTCATCTAGGTCATCAATACTTTCACCGTTAAATTCATTACCAGTAACAAAACTTCGTGCCCTGGTAAATACCGCTATCGATGATGTTCTACCTACGTTGAACATAAATGACGGACCTAATACATCTACATTGCCCGAAAAATTGTTGTTATCTGAAAGCGATAATATGGCGTCATCATCATACTCAAAATCACTAGAAATTAAATCTGAATACCCTACACCAACATAGTCATTGGCAAGAAAACCACTTATACCTACTAAATTGATATCTGTTTTAAAACGGGAATCTGCAATATTCGCTGGATTAGAAATTACCCCGTTTACCCCACTGTAATTGTCGGTTAAATAGCCAATATAAGATTGTGCTTTTACTGATAGTGAAGCAACGAACATAATGGCAAATAATACTACTTTCTTCATACTCTAGGTTTGGTTAAATTGGTTCTATACATGCCTAACGACACACAATTAAGGATATTGTAAAAACGTAATACTTTTCTTACTATTTAAAAATTAGACATAAAAAAACATCCGCATAATACGGATGTTTTATTTTTATAACGTTAAGCTAATCTTAAGCGTTTACTATCTTCTCTTGGTGATTGATAGACTCTTGGTGAATAGCTTTGAACATACGAAGAACAAACTCTTCACTTAGTCCTTTACTTTCCCCTTCTAAAATCATTGCACCTAGAATTTGATTCCATCTGTTAGACTGAAGAACCGCAACGTTTTTTTGCTTTTTAAGTGCTCCAATACCGTCAGATACTTTCATTCTTTTACCTAATGTCTCTATTATTTGATTGTCAATAACATCAATTTGAGCTCTTAGGTTACTTAATTCTGAATTGTATTCTGCTTCTGGATCACTTTCTTTTCTAATTTTAAGATCTCTCATGATTTGAATCAATTTCTCTGGTGTAACCTGCTGTGCAGCATCACTCCATGCGTTATCTGGATCATGGTGAGTTTCAATCATCAGTCCGTCAAAATTCAAATCTAAAGCCGTTTGCGATACATCAAAAATCATATCACGCTTACCTGTAATATGCGATGGATCGTTGATCAATGGTAAATCTGGAAATTTGTTTTTAAAGTCAATCGCCATTTGCCACTCTGGTATATTTCTATACTTTGTTTTCTCATACGTTGAGAACCCTCTGTGTATTGCGCCTAATTTCTTTATACCTGCAGTATGCAATCTTTCGATACCACCTAACCATAAAGCTAAATCTGGATTTACCGGATTCTTCACCAATACAATCTTATCGGTACCTTTTAAGGCATCAGCCAATTCTTGCATGATAAACGGACTAACAGTTGATCTTGCTCCGATCCATAATAAATCAATATCATGTTCTAATGCTAACTCAACATGCGCACGGTTTGCAACCTCTGTTGCAGTTTTCATACCTGTTTCAGCCTTTACCTTTTGAAGCCATTTAAGACCTAAAGCGCCTACACCTTCAAAATTTCCTGGGCGAGTACGAGGTTTCCAAATACCTGCTCTGTAATAATTTACATCGGTATCTTTTAGAGAACGTGCTATACCTAACACTTGTTCCTCTGTTTCCGCACTACATGGCCCTGCTATTACTAGTGGATGGTCTAGGTGTAAATCATCCAACCATGTTCTCATTTGTTTTGAATTTTCCATTTTTACTTATTCTATTTCTTGTTTAACGGTATTTCTTTTTAATATTCCTTTAATCTTATTCGTATTGTTCATTTCATTATAAATGCCCTCGTAATCATCTTTCTGTAACATTTCTTTAAATGCCATAAGATTTTGAATGTACTCTTCTAATGTCTCGACTACATTCTCTTTATTCTGTCTAAAAATTGGTGTCCACATGGCTGGCGAACTCTTTGCCAAACGTACGGTACTTCTAAACCCACTACCCGCCATATCAAAAATATCGCGCTCGTTCTTCTCTTTCTCTATTACTGTCTTACCCAACATAAATGCACTTATGTGCGATAAATGAGAAACATAAGCAATGTGCTTATCATGAGCCACAGGGTTCATATATCGTATTCTCATACCAATTGCTTGAAAAACTTTCAAAGCGATTTCTTGAAGCTTAAATGCAGTTAACTCTACCTCGCAAATAATATTCGTTTTGTCTTTGAACAAATTAGTTATCGCTGCTGACGGACCAGAAAACTCTGTTCCTGCAATTGGGTGACAAGCTAAAAAGTTTCTTCTCTTCGGATGATTCTCTAAAACCTTGCAGATTAAAGATTTGGTCGATCCTACATCAAAAACTACACAGTCTTCATGAACAGCATCTAATATTACCGGAAGCTCTGTAACCATAACATCAACAGGTATACTAACAATGACCATGTCTGCTAATTGTAAGTCTTGATAGGTTGCCGTCTTATCGATTATACCCAAAGACAATGCCTCAGCTAAATTTGCTTCATTAGATTCTATGCCATAAACAGTAACATTGTCGACTGCCGACTTTATGTCTTTCGCTAAAGAACCTCCTATTAAACCGATACCTATTACAAATACATTCATTATTAAAGCTGCGCTTTAGTTGTTACTTTTTATTAATTAAATCTTTTAATTGCTTCTTTTATTTTGTCTTTTGTTATACAAAGCGAAAAGCGAATATAGCCTTCACCATTACTACCAAATATAGTACCTGGGGTAATGAACAAATCTTTTGTATATAATACATTATCTATAAATTCTTCTGATGACACACTGCCTTCTGGTAATTTTGCCCATACAAACAAGCCAACGGCATTTCTATCATATGTACACCCAAGCGTGTCTGCCAATTCAAAGATCAACTCTCTACGTTCACTATATACGGCATTCAAGTTCTCGAACCATTCATCGGTACTTTCTAATGCTGCTATGGCTCCTTTTTGAATTCCGTAGAACATACCAGAGTCCATATTGCTCTTTACCTTTAAAATAGCATTAATATGCTCTTCGCTACCTAATACAAAACCTACGCGCCAACCGGCCATGTTAAAGGTTTTGCTCAAAGAATTCAACTCTAAACACACCTCTTTTGCATTCGGTATACTCAAAATACTCGCCGGTTCGTTATTTAAAACAAAACTGTACGGATTGTCGTTTACTAACAGAATATCATGCTGCTTTGCAAAGTCGACTATTTTCACAAACTGCTCTTTAGTTGCCGAAGCACCTGTTGGCATATGTGGGTAACTCAACCACATGATCTTTACCTTAGATAAATCTTGTTTTGCCAATGCTTCTAAATCTGGAAACCAGCCATTTTCTTCAGTCAAGTCATAGTATGTAGGCACTGCGCCCACCAAATTAGTAACTGAAGTGTATGTTGGGTATCCCGGATTAGGAATTAAAACCTCATCGCCTTCATTCAAAAAAGAAAGGCTAATATGCATTATACCTTCTTTTGAGCCCATTAATGGTAAAATCTCAGACTCAGGATCGGCATCAACATTAAACCTCTTCTTGTAAAAATTAGCAATTGCACCTCTTAACTGAGGTAACCCTTGATAACTTTGATATTGATGCGCACCGCTTTCTAATACCGCGCTCTGTATTGCATTCAATACTTCTTGAGACGGAGTTAGATCCGGACTACCAATACCCATATTTATGATTGGTTTACCTTGCGCCATTAAGCCGCGTACCTCTCTCAGCTTTTTTGAGAAGTAGTATTCCTGTATGGTATTTAACCTGTCGGCAGTACGTATCATTGTCTTACATTTTTATATTCACCCAAAACTTTAAAGTCTTCTGCCATGATGTTCAATAGACTTTTAGCCTTAGTAAAATCTGCATAATCAGTAAAAGTAACATCCACAAAAAATGCATATTTCCATGGTGTTTCAATTACTGGTAACGACTGTATTTTTGTCAAATTCAATCTACAATCGCTCATAACATTAAGCACAGCTGCTAAACTCCCCCTTTTATGGTCGGTTATGAACCTTAGTGAAGCCTTTGTAATATCAGCCTCTGGCAACACATTGTTTTTTGTCTTTACAATGATAAAACGAGTAGCGTTATTTTGTATCGTCTGTATGTCGTTCGCTACGATGTCCAAACCATATAATTCTGCTGCAACATTTGGTGCAATAGCCGCTACATGCTTTAACTTTTGCTCTTGTATGCGCTTTGCTGTCTCGGCAGTATCTACATCTTCTACCAGTTTTATATGCGGATATTGTCTAAAATATTCTTTACACTGCAACAATGCCATTGGGTGAGAACTGACCTCTGTTATATCTTCAATTTTCTGCCCCTTCAACATCATTAAATTATGATGGATATTTAAGTAATACTCACCTATAATATTCAAGTTATTATGATTCACCAATGCGTAATTCGGTATTATCGAACCCGCAATGCTATTCTCGATAGCCATAACCCCTTGATCCGCTTCATTAGACAATAACTTGTCAACCAAAGCATCGAAAGAAAGACATTCTACCAACTCGATATCATCACCAAAATAATCTTTTGCTACCTGATGATGGTTACTTCCTTTAATTCCCTGTATGGCTATTTTTAAACTCATAATTCACATTTCAACTTACTGCAAAACCCTTCGACTACGCTTAGAGTAATTTTAATTTTTGAACAAAAAAAAAGTTCCGATATATATCGGAACTTAGATTCTATTTTATATTTAAAATATACTACAACAGTCCCGCACCTCTCTTAAAAAAGAAGTAAAAATAAAAACCGTTCCAGAAATATTGTTTTGTCATTGTGCTTGTAAACTTTGGCTAATGTAGTAATTATATTTAAAAATGGTTGTTTTCCTTTTTATTTTTTTAAAAAAATCAATTTCTATCTCAAAAAGCGAAGGTTTTGTGTTAAAAATTGAATCAAACAATAATTTGACCAACAAAACTACTTTTTACTTTGAACCTGTATTGGGCTGGTAATAAAAGGGAATAGTCCACGTAAACTCTTTTACATCGCCTAGCTTTTTTGTTACCACTAAAGTATTCTCACCTTTCTGCAAGAACTCTTTATCTATAAAACCTACAATACCAAATTGCTCAGATACGGCATGATCTTTTTTGAGAAAATCAATATTGACAACTTTACCATTTAACTTAATACTATGGTATTTATCATAGCAGTCTAGATGATATTTACGACTATTCGCCCTATTTTCATCACTACTTAAACTTTCGTCATCATTAAATTCACCGCAACTATTTTTTTGATAATTACGTTCATGATGAAACACTGGAATAAATAATTTAACGGTATTATCTTCAATAATATCTGATTGTATTTGAGGAGTCAACAAAAACGATTCATCAGAATTTTGATCACTGTAATAACTTAAATACATAAGACTAACATCATGATCTTTTGGGAATACTAAATGAAAAATATTCGTGTCAGTAATTTTAACAAAAGTTAAAAACATACCTGATGCAAAAAACATTAATACAAGATAAACTAATGATTTTTTCTTTTTGAAATTAGACCCAAATACCATAGTCACCTGAAGTAAATTACGATATAAAGGACCGTAAGTAATCATTGACACCAATCTAACAACTTTGAACATCCATGTTTGAACACCAACATTGTTTTTGAACTTTTTCAAATTTCCTACAATACCAAAAATCGTTTGAAATACAACAAGGCCAAAGATTAGAAAAAGAGGTATTAAAAGTATAGAACTTGGTACATAATCTAATAATAAATTATATATCAACATGTAAATACTTAAAAACAAAGACATATATGAATAGATTAAAAGAATAGTGAATGCCACAGAAAAAATCACACTGCATAATTCATCTACTTTCTGTATAGTATCTTCTTGCTTTGGCAGTATAGCCAAAATCTTCTCTGTATAAATTTTAGAATATGCACTATCCTCAATACTATAATCTGGAAAAACTGAATTCAAGCCTACCAAACCAATCCAATAAGCTCGCAAAATAAAATGAATAACAAACATGGACACTAGAACACTAATAGCCAACAACCCTATAATAGTTATTATGTAACCATAAATATGCTGTTCAATAGGCAATAAGTCTATTAATTTATTAGTAACCCACTCTATAAAACCAAATAACTGAAACGTACCAAAAATGGCAATTGCAGAGACTAGCAATTCTGCTTCCCAACTTTCTTCTTTAAGTTGTTGAAGCCATTTTATGTTCTTTTTATTTTCTACAACCGGGGTGCTTTCTGTTGGTAAGCTCATTCTGTATTATAATCTCAATGGTTAGCGAGACTAATATACCCTTTCTTTAAAACTTATAAAACATTAAATCATTAAGAATCAACCTCGTCAAAAAAGCCATTGATTACAGCATCTAATTCCGTCTGTATTTTAGGGTCGGTACAGTTTACTAAAATTGAAAAAACAAGTTGCTCTTTAGGGTAGACAAAGAAATTAGCATAACCTCCTACTCCGTTACCAACATGTCCAAAGAACTTTCTGCCTTTTGCATCTTCACTAACTTGCCAACCTAATCCGTAGTAGGTAGAATTTCCACTAACTTGCTGAGCAGTTAAAAATTGATTCAAAAGGGTTTGTTCGATATCAACTTTCTTATCTAAAAATGCTTGTCCAAATTTTGCTATATCCTCGGAAGTAGATAAGTAACCGCCACCTGCTAATTTGTAAAAATTATCGACAAGTATCGCCTTTCTAAATCCTGATATACCCTTTGTATAAAATGTAGCAATCTGGTTTTGTACTTCAGATGTAGAAATATCATTTACCTCAGGACCATCAAGTTTTTGATTACTGTTCTGTGAGCCGGACTCGTAATGACATTCGGGACAATAGGTATTCAACATTCCTAAAGGATTTAGGACTTTCTCTTGTACATATTCTTCAAACGGAATTCCGCTTGCTTCTTGCATTGCCGCAGAAATCATTACCCAATCAAAACTAGTATATAAATACTCTGTACCCGGTTCATAAACCAAAGGGTCATTTTTAAATATATCTAAACCTTCTTTTATAGACAAAGGTTCATTCAATCCGTATTCCTTGCCCTTATACACTCTAATACCTGCTGTGTGACTAGCTAATTGACGAATGGTAAAATCCCATTCTTTCTTGGGGTAATCTGGCAAATATGTGTAGAAAGATTCATCTAAATCTATAAGACCATCTTGCACCATATAAGCCAATGCTGTCGCAGCGATAGGTTTCGAAACACTAGCTACTCTGCAAATAGATTTTCTTGGATCAATGAATTGTTTTTGTTCCAAATCGGCATAACCGTATCCTTTTTGAAAGATAGTTTTCCCATCTTTTAAAACGGTAATTGCAATACCGGGAGCTTTATCGTGTTTAATTAATTCTTGAAGTAAATAATCTGCTTTTACCAATCCAATTAACTGACTGTCATCTGCCAGAACGCGTTTAGCAGCAAATACGTTTTTTAGATATTTGAGTATCGGGTTCATTCTACAAAGATCAAACGACCGTTATACAATTCTTCAACGGCAACTGTGGGTGGTCGGTTATAACTTTGCAAGTCTCCCGTACCTCTCAAAATTCCGGTTAAACTCTCTTGCGGATTCACCAATAAATCATTCGAACCTCTATGCTTCACATTTACACGTTGAGTTATCAAATCTTGAGTTTCTACTCTAGAGTCACCTGCAGCGATACTAATATTGAAACTTTCTGCGCTACCTTTTAACTTGAAATAAGAAATTCCGTTACTTGTAATGCTTAAACTGGTAACATCTAATTCTAAATTAAATTCACCATCTGTGGTTTCTGCCTCTGGATCTGTAAAACTTTCCGATAGCAGGCTTAAACTCTCAAAAGTCAGCACTCCATCACTTTGAATAGGAAAACCGGTACTACTACGAATACTGGTTAAATTAGGAGTGGTTACATAAACTACTGTGGTTCCATAATCGCGTACATAATTACATTCATTGGTATCGGTAAGTAATAATCTACCGTCTACAACAACAGCAGCTACTTCATTGCGCAGATTTTCTCCTGTTTCGATTTCTACCTTTTGTGTATCTCCTTGTTTAATGACCAAGGCTACATTTTCAAAAGCTGTTATGGAAGTGAATTCCGCAACCAAAACCTCTTCTCTTATGATATCACCTGTTTCTTGAAAACAATCTGAAGCATTTTCCGAATCGCAAGAAATAAACGATAGTAACAAGACGAGAATGGCGGACATGGCAAAAAGCTTTCTACCAATACCTCTTCCTTTAAAGTCTATTTTCTGATTTCTATTTTCTAACATCATATTTCTACAATCTTATTCCTATTCCGAATTCTACAGCCTCTGCTTTTGCACCGTGAGATTTTAAGGTAACAGCACCATATATTTTATCTCCAAAATAACGCTTCAGCCCCACACGTAAATAAGTTCGCCCCTCAAAATCAAAAGGATAATACACATAATATCCGAACTGCGAAACTACCGACGTTCGATTTATGAACAACTCATGCCCAGCAAAAACACCCACTCTTTTATAATCGTCATCTGCAGCGACTCCGTTTTCTGGAAAAGCAATACTTTGATATCTAATCAACTCTTTTAAAAAATTCGAAAAATACGCATCTACCCCAAATTGTAATGCACTTTTTCGACCTACTCTTTTATCAGCATAGGCAGAAAGTACAACAAAACCATACTGACCAGAATCAATGACATCACTCTCATTTACACCTGTTCTTAAAGCAAAATTGTAACGCAACGGCTCAGTCACTTTTTCTTTTTCGCGATGTATATATTCTATTTCTTTACCTCCATCTAAATCATAGACAACACCTGCATTAAAAGCCAATGTATTGGTTGAGGTATTGGGTGCTCTAAAGTTGGCATTTGAATAATGTATTATAGAAACACCTGCCTTAAACCCTAAGCCTTTTATAATATTTTCTTTGTGGTAATTGAACATTAAATACGTAGAACTCAACACATCAGAACCGTAGGCATTATTTCTAAAATTAGTTTCCTTGTCATACGGATTCGTTGCATAAGAGACACCCTGTCCAACACGAAGCTGTACATTTCTCTTAAAAAGATAGAAGTTATAATGAGCGTACAATCCGTAATTATCACCTAGTGTGCTATTATTCGAATTCTGATAAATGAAAGAATACCCGAAATCAGGATAGTTATATAACTCTTCCCATTCTTCAGAACCATAGGTTTTTCGATTATAACTCAAAATCACGCCCGCAGGATGCGATGTAATCAAATGCGATATATCTGGATTATGCAAAATTATAGACCCGTAGAACTGACTAGCATCAAGTGTATACTTTCTTTGCTCACCAGATTCTTGTGCGAAACAACAACTTACTGAAATCAGTAAAATGGATAAAAACTTAAAATTCATTGGGGGCAAAAATAGTTATAAGTACGAAGTACCATGTACAAAGTACAAAGTTCTTTCTTACAAATTATGTAATTACAGAAGTAACAATGTCACTTCGAGTGAATTTATGAGGTACGAATAAATTTTTATCGAGATGCTCTCATGTTCCAAAGGTTCTCGATACATTTTTACATCTCCGACACTCTACGATATAAAAACACTCGAACTGACAATCTAGCTACCCAAAGACTAAAAAAGTGCTTCTGCTATCGCCTTAATATTATCAGATTTCCCCATAGAATAGTAGTGTAACACAGGCACACCAGCAGCTTTCAACTCTTTAGATTGTTGAATTGCCCATTCAATACCTACTTTACGTACATCTTTATTTGTAGCACAACCGTCAACTGCTTCAATTAACTCTTGTGGCATATCAATTCTAAATACCTGTGGCAATAATTGCATATGCCTTTTCACTGCAATTGGCTTGATACCCGGAATAATTGGTACCGTAATTCCAATACTTTTTGCAGCTTCTACAAACTCAAAATACTTTTTATTATCGAAAAACATTTGCGTTACTACATAATCTGCGCCCGCATCTACTTTTTCTTTCAATCGTTTTAAATCTGATTGTAATGAAGGTGATTCTAAGTGTTTTTCTGGGTAACCAGCGACGCCAATACAGAATTCACTGCAGTGTTCGCTTTCTATGGTTTCATGCAAATACTTCCCACAATTCAAATTTTGAATCTGTCTTACCAAGTCAATCGCAAAAGGATGTCCGCCATCGGTAGCTTCAAAATATTTCTGTTCGCTACGGGCATCACCACGTAAAGCCATCACATTTTGTATGCCCAAATAGTGGCAATCAACCAACATGTATTCTGTTTCTTCTTTAGTGAATCCGCCACAAATTACATGCGGCACCGTATCAACATCATACTTATGTTGAATAGAAGCACAAATACCTACCGTACCAGGTCTCATACGTGTAGTTTTTCTGTCTAACAGACCTTCTTTTTTTACATAAATCGTCTCTTCACGCGATGTAGTCACATCAATAAACGGAGGTTTAAATTCCATTAACGGGTCAATATTACTATATAACTCTTGAATATTCTTACCCTTTACTGGTGGTACTATTTCAAATGAAAAAAGTGTCTTTCCTTTTGCGTTGGTGATATGGTCTGTTACTTTCATATATTCTACTATTACCCTTTTTGAGAGCAAACCTCAATGAGGCATTATTACTTATATTTCAATTATTTGGGCGTTCAAGCGGGCTTTCAGCTGTATTTTTTCTATTCAATTTTCATACTTGAATTCAAAACTTCAGTATAGAAAAAGATGCCGCTTCAATCCCTAACGCATTAAGATTCTACAATATTCGGTGCTAACCATCTTTCAGCATCCTCTAATGGCAGGCCTTTTCGTTCTGCAAAATCTTTAACTTGGTCTTCCTTAATTTTTCCTAATCCGAAATAACGTGCTTGCGGATTCCCAAAATAATACCCACTTACAGATGCTGCTGGCCACATGGCTAAACTATCTGTCAATTCAACTCCGATATTCTCTTTCACTTCTAAAACATCCCAAATGGTCAATTTCTCTAAGTGATCGGGACAAGCAGGATAACCAGGTGCAGGACGAATACCTTTATACGATTCTTTAATTAAATCTTCATTGCTCAACTCTTCATTTGCCGCATAGCCCCAGTGTTTAAGTCGGACTTCCTTATGCAAATACTCTGCAAAAGCTTCTGCCAATCTATCCGCTAAAGCCTTTACCATAATGGAATTATAATCGTCTAAATCGGCTTCATATTTTGCCGCTAATTCTGCAGTACCAAAACCTGTAGATACACAGAAACAACCCATGTAATCTTGTTTTCCAGATTCTTTAGGTGCTATAAAATCTGCCAAAGCATAATCTGCCACACCTTCTCTACGCTCTAATTGTTGACGTAAGGTTCGGAAAGTAAACTGCTCGTTATCTCGCCCTTCGACTGCGCTCAGGGTGACATCAATATCATCATCGTTGATGGAGTTTGCCGGGAACAAGCCAAAAATACCTTTTGCTTTTAATTTCTTTTCAGAAATTATCTTATTCAGCATTTCTTGTGCATCGGCAAATAACTCAGTTGCTTGAACACCTACAACATCATCAGTTAATATTGCCGGGTATTTACCATGCAATTCCCAACTTCTAAAAAAGGGAGTCCAGTCGATAAACGGAACTAAGAGATTTAAATCCAAATCATCAATTACCTGAATGCCTAAGGTATTCGGCTTAACTATCTCAGACGTTTTCCAATCTATGTTAAACTTGTTTCTACGTGCTGCAGAAATTGGCTTATATGTTTTACTCGATGAACGATTTAAGAACTTTTCCCTAAACACATCATAATCATCTTTAATACTCTTTTTGTAGCCTTGCGATGTTTCTTTTTTAAGCAAATCGCCCACAACGGTTACCGCCCTAGAAGCATCGTTTACGTGAACTACCGCTTCGCTGTACTGCGTATCTATTTTTACGGCAGTATGTGCTTTACTCGTCGTAGCACCACCAATCAACAGGGGGAATTTAAATTTCTTACGCTCCATTTCCTTTGCCAAATGGACCATTTCATCTAACGACGGAGTAATTAATCCGCTAAGTCCGATAATATCTACATTGTGCTCGATAGCAGCTGCGATAATTTTTTCAGGTGGTACCATAACCCCTAAATCTACAATCTCATAATTATTACACGCCAAAACAACACCCACGATATTTTTACCAATATCATGAACATCACCCTTTACGGTTGCCATTAAAATTTTACCGGCACCTTTTGCATCGTCCTCCTGTGGGTTCAGTAATTTTTCTTCTTCAATATATGGTAATAAGTATGCTACTGCTTTTTTCATTACACGGGCAGATTTTACCACCTGTGGTAAGAACATTTTTCCGCTTCCGAATAAATCACCTACTACATTCATACCGGTCATTAAATTTCCTTCAATAACCTCTATTGGTTTACTGGCAACCTGCCTAGCTTCTTCTATATCTTCAATTATATATTGATCAATACCTTTTACCAAGGCACGTGTAATTCTATTTTGTAATGGTTCTTCTCGCCATGATAAATCTATCTTACTCTCCTTCGTTTTGCCAACTACAGATTCTGCAAAATCAAGCAAACGCTCGGTTGCATCGTCTCTTCTATTCAGAATAACGTCTTCTACACGCTCTAATAAATCTTTAGGGATATCATCATAAACCTCTAACATACTCGGGTTCACGATTCCCATATTCATACCCGCCTTAATAGCGTGGTATAAGAATACAGAATGCATTGCCTCACGTACCGGATTATTTCCTCTAAACGAAAACGAAACATTACTAACACCACCACTAACACTTGCATGCGGTAGGTTTTCACGAACCCATCTTGTTGCCTCAATAAAATCGATAGCATTCAATTTATGCTCATCCATACCTGTAGCAACAGGAAAAATATTTAAATCGAAGATGATATCTTCTGGCGCAAAATTCACTTTGTTTACCAATACATCGTATGAACGTTTTGCTATTTCAATACGACGGTCATAATTATCAGCCTGCCCAACCTCATCGAACGCCATAACAATTACGGCTGCTCCGTAACGTTTTATCAGTTTCGCGTGATGCAAAAATTGCTCCTCACCTTCTTTTAAACTGATGGAGTTTACCACACACTTACCCTGAACTACTTGCAGACCCGCCTCAATAATTTCCCATTTAGAGCTATCTATCATAATAGGAACTCTTGAAATATCTGGTTCGGCAATAACTAAGTTCAAAAACTTGACCATAGCCTGCTTACCATCAATCAACCCATCATCCATGTTGATGTCGATAACCTGAGCTCCGTTCTCCACTTGCTCTCTTGCGACTGCCAATGCCTCTTCAAACTTCTCTTCCTTTACAAGACGTAGAAACTTTTTTGAACCAGCAACGTTTGTCCGTTCACCAACGTTTATGAAGTTGGTCTCTGGGGTGACAATCAATGGTTCTAAACCACTAAGCTTTAGGAATCGTTGTTCGTTGTTCGTACTCATAATTCTTATTCTATTGGAAAACCGTCAACTTTCTAGGTTCATATTGAGCTACTACCTCAGCTATCGCCGAAATATGCTCCGGAGTGGTTCCACAACAACCGCCTACAATATTTACTAGTCCTTTTTCTGCGTATTCTTTTATTTGCTCTGCCATTTGATCGGGAGTCTCATCGTATTCTCCAAAGGCATTTGGTAATCCTGCATTTGGGTGTGCAGAAACCGCATGTTCACTTTTAGTTGATAATACCTCTAAATGTGGTACTAATTGACTAGCACCTAATGCACAATTAAACCCGACCGATAAAATCGGAATATGAGAAATAGATATTAGAAATGCT
The DNA here is from genome assembly GCF_035207705.1 of Maribacter sp. BPC-D8. Classification (NCBI taxonomy): domain Bacteria; kingdom Pseudomonadati; phylum Bacteroidota; class Flavobacteriia; order Flavobacteriales; family Flavobacteriaceae; genus Maribacter; species Maribacter sp. BPC-D8. The sequence goes on along the minus strand of NZ_CP128187.1, from coordinate 4,708,172 downwards.
TCTGCTGTTTGGCCAGATAATGTTCTACCTGACGCATCTGTAATTGTACCACTCACCATTATGGGAACATCTATATTTCGTTCTTCTTTCACTTCTTCAATAGCAAACAAAGCTGCTTTTGCATTCAACGTATCGAAAATAGTTTCTACCAACAATAAATCTGACCCACCATCTAACAAGGCTTCTACTTGTTGTTTATACGCAATACGTAACTCATCAAAAGAAACTGCTCTATACCCTGGGTCATTTACATCGGGAGACATACTTGCCGTTTTGTTCGTGGGACCGATACTGCCAGCTACAAAGCGTGGCTTATTTGGTTCTTTCTTTGTGAATTCATCTGCTACCATTTTAGCAATGCGTGCAGATTCATAGTTCAACTCGTACACCAAGTCTTCCATATAATAATCTGCCATGGCAATTGTCGTACCTGAGAATGTATTGGTCTCTACGATATCGGCACCTGCGGCGAAATATTTACGGTGGACCTCAGCAATTGCCTCAGGCTGTGTTAACGATAACAAGTCATTATTACCTTGTAATGGGTGTTCCCAATCTTTAAAACGTTCTCCCCTAAAATCTTCCTCAGTAAATTTATGGCGTTGTAGCATCGTACCCATGGCACCATCTAATATGAGAATTCGCTCTTTTAAAATTTCTTTTATATCCTTCATTTTACGTTGTAAAAGATTCTACATCCAATAAAAAACTAATTCGAAATCAAGTAAGGAAAGTTAGGCTAGATGCCTTTTCTTAAGTTATCTGTCTTTGGTAATGCTATTTAGAATAACACATTCTGCACAAGTAAGCAGAATAAAGATAGAATGTAGCACCTTCTTTTCCATAATAGGAAAGGGTTGCCAAGGTTTCAATGGGTCTAGTCCCTCCACCTTTCTTGATAACGTTTCAATATATTTATGAACTAATTGCAAAGTAACGGCACAGTATGCTCTAATCCAAAACTTCAATCGGTTATTTAGTTCACGAAATTCTAAGAAAATGTCATAAAAAAACCTCTGAATCATTAAAGAATCAGAGGTTTCTACCATAATACTTAAACATTTTAGGCTATACTTTGCACTACTTCTTTCTTAGCTTCCTTCTTAGAACCATCAAATCCTTCGACTCCGCCTACGGTAGTATACTTCATTACATATCGTTTACCCGGATTGATTTGTTGGTATGCAAACTGACACATTACCGCCGCTTCATGGAAACCAGATAAAATCAATTTCAATTTACCTTCGTATGTATTTACATCACCAATAGCATATACTCCTGGTATGTTTGTTTGGTAATCTTTTGCGTTATTTACCTTAATCGCATTCTTATGAATATCTAATCCCCAGTCACCAATAGGACCTAATTTAGGTGATAACCCGAACAACGGAATAAAATTATCAACTTCTAAATAGGTGTCTTCTTTTTCTTTATCTGTGTGCTTAATAACAACAGCCTCAAGTTGATCTTTACCGTGTAATTCTTTAACCTCAGCTTTTGTAATCAATTTGATTTTACCCAGCTTAGCTAACTCAGCAGCTTTTTCGACAGAATCTAAAGCTCCTCTAAATTCATCTCTTCTATGAACCAAAGTTACCTCTGAAGCTACATCGGTTAAGAATATAGCCCAGTCTAAGGCAGAATCTCCACCACCAGAAATCACTACTTTTTTGTCGCGATACACTTCTGGATCCTTAATCATATAAGCAACACCAGTATCCTCAAAATTTACAATGTTTTCAATAGGTGGTTTTCTTGGTTCAAAAGAACCTAGACCACCTGCTATAACTACAACTGGTGCATTATGCTGTGTTCCTTTATTTGTTGTCACCACGAATGAACCATCTTCTAACTTATCTAAAGTCTCTGCTCTTTCACCCAGAGTAAACCCTGGCTCGAAAGGTTTGATTTGTTCCATTAAATTATCTACCAAAGTACCCGCCAAAATTTCTGGGAATGCTGGTATATCGTAAATGGGTTTCTTAGGATATATCTCTGAACACTGTCCGCCTGGCTGTGGTAATGCATCTATTAAATGCGTTTTTAATTTTAACAATCCTGCTTCAAACACCGTAAATAATCCGGTTGGTCCCGCTCCTATGATGAGCATATCTGTTTTAATCATAATTTTCTTTTTAGTAAAAAGTAATTAGTAATCACTTTTCAACTTCTTTTAATTTCACTTCAACTATGTACTTTGTACTTTTTATACTTCGCTCAAACTAGCATTCTCTTGTGAATACTGATTTTTCGCTGCTACTAGTGCTTCGCGATGCTTTACTACTTCACCAATTATAATAATTGCAGGGTTAGAAAGGTTTTCCTTCTCCACCACATCTACTATACTCTCAATCGTTGCAATCCCAACTTTTTCATTCTTTCGTGTACCGTTTTGAATTATAGCGATGGGCATCTCTGATTTACCTTCACCTTTAAACAGTTCTACTATTTGTGGGAGTTTTGACATTCCCATTAATATCACCACTGTTGCACTACTTTTTGCAGCTAAGGCAACATCGGCAGATAACTTATGCTCTTTGGTAGTTCCTGTAATTACCCAAAAACTTTCTGACGAACCTCTTTTGGTAACTGGTATGTTTTGATATGCCGGCACACTTAAACTTGATGAAATACCTGGCACCATGGCAACTTCTAATCCGTGAGAAGCAGCATACTCCATTTCTTCTGAACCACGACCGAATACAAACGGATCTCCGCCTTTTAATCGTACTACATGTCCCGAAGATTTTGCTCTGCTAACAATTAGTTCATTTATTTGCTCTTGCTGATAGGCATAACATCCTTTACGCTTACCTACAAAAATCAGTTCTGCATTTTTTGCATAATCAAGTAACTCTTCGTTTACCAAAGCATCATATAAAACCACATCGGCGTTTTCTAATACCTTAATAGCTTTTAGAGTGATTAGCTCTATATCACCAGGTCCTGCACCGACAACAGTTAACCTCCCTTTATTTTGCGAGGGAGTATTAACTATTGAATTGATTGTTTTTTGATTGGATAGATTATTGGTATACATGTTATGCTTCTGCTAATTCTTGTTCTCTAAATTTTGCTACTGTCTCTAAAAACACCTTAGCATCTTTTATATATGAGGCTGCAAATTCTTTTGTAGGCTCATTCTGATTCAGTTGAAGTACCAGTTTCTCGAATCCGCCTGCAACAGCAATTCTTCCATCGGCGACAAACTTCTCATCAAAATCTTTAATGATACTTACATGTGTATTCACTTTTGTATTCTCTGATGTCAACATCGCTTTCGCTGAATTTACCATTGAAGAATATGCGTGATAGATACTTGCAGACCACTTTTCAGCATCGAACATATCTTGTGCATTCTGTATTTTCTCTTCACTTTCAAAAAGAAGCGTTGCTATTAAATCAATAACTACACCTGCACATTCACCAACACCAATTGCTTTTTCATAGCGTTCTGTATTTCCCCAGTCGATAAAATCTTCCGCCGTTAAATCATCTACAGATGATAGTGGTGTTAGAAAATCATAGAAATACATTTGCCCTTTTTCTGCATAGTAATCTGGGAATGATAAATCACCTCCGTTAGCATCGAAATCATTTAAGATTAAACGTAATGCTTCAGGTCCTCTTTTACTTGGTACTTTTACTACTTTATCAGCAAAACGACCTTGACCGTTACCATCTGTGCTACCACCTAACAACACTTGTAAGGCCGGAGCAACTAATTTATCTTTTGTACGAACGGACATTCCCTGGAAACCAATATTTGCCATATTGTGTTGACCACATGCGTTCATACAACCACTGATCTTTATAACAACATCTTCGTTATTGATATAATCAGGATATTCTGTTTTTATTACTCTTTCTAGTTCTTCTGCAATACCAGTACTACTTGCTATACCTAAATTACAAGTATCTGTTCCTGGGCAAGCTGTAATATCTAAAGCTTTATTATAACCTGCTTCTGCAAAACCTAATTTCTTTAATTCAGTATAGAAAAATTCAACGTTCTCTTCTTTTACAAATGGAATCAATATGTTTTGACGAAGTGATAATCTTAATTCACCCGCTGCATATTTCTGTACCAAGTTCGCTAACAAACGTGCTTTATCGGTATAGAAATCTCCTAATAAAACTTTTATACCCAAAGCAACATAACCTGGTTGTTTCTGCGGGACAACATTCGTTAATATCCACTTTTCAAATTCTTTCGAATCTGCTATTTCTACTTTAGGAACTTCTAATTGTGAAACTTTTACCTTCGGATAATCTTCTGGATCAATAGGAAACGTATCAAAAGGAACCGCTGTTTTTTCTGAAGCTAGTAATTCTTTGAATCCGTCAAGACCTAAATCTTTCAACAAGAATTTCATTCTTGCCTTAGCTCTACTCTTACGCTCACCGTAACGGTCAAAAACACGTATAACGGTTTCCATTAGCGGAATAATTTGATCGGCAGGTAAAAAGCTATATAGTTCATCGGCATGTCTTGGCTGAGAACCTAATCCGCCACCCAACATCACTTTAAAACCTACTTCGCCATTTTCGATTTTAGCGATAAAACCTAAATCGTGCATGTATGAAAGACCGGTATCGGCATCACTTGCCGAGAAAGAAACTTTGAACTTACGCCCCATTTCTTGACTTACCGGATTTCTAAGGAAATACTGAAATAATGCATGTGCATATGGTGAAACATCAAAAGGTTCATCGACATCTACACCCGCAGTTTCACTAGCCGTTACATTACGTACGGTGTTACCACAAGCTTCTCTTAACGTGATATCGTCTTTCTCCAATTCTGACCATAACTCGGGAGTTCTGTTTAAATCTACATAGTGAATCTGAATATCTTGACGTGTGGTAATGTGCAATCTACCTGTAGAATATTCATCAGATACATCACAAATACGTAACAATTGCTGAGAAGTTACCTTACCATATGGTAATTTGATACGGATCATTTGAACCCCTTCTTGACGTTGACCGTATACACCACGGGCCAAACGTAGGCTTCTAAATTTCTCTTCATCTAATTTGCCGCCATGGAACTCATGAATCTTGCGTTCCAATTCTAAAATATCATTCGCAACTACTTGATTCTCTATTTCTGTTCTAAAACTCTGCATATTGTAGCCCCTCCTAACCTCCCCAAAAGGGAGGAACACTTACTCGGGTAAAAACAAGCGTTATTATTAATTTATTACTTTACTATGCCTATAGACTTACTATACTAATTAAAATATGATACCTATTTTGAATTCCCCCCTTTGGGGGCTAGGGGGCTTTTTATTGTATGAATCCCGCTCCTACGGTGCTATTAGATTTGGTATCTATTAAAATAAACGAACCGTTTGTTCTATGATCTTTAAATTGATCGTAGAAAATTGGCTTATTTAGACGGAAACTTACTTGGGCTATATCATTCATACCCAATGCATCTGTTTCTGTATCGATACCTGAATAATCAGGCGCGATTTTATGATGTACCTGCTCCACTTTTGCCAATACTTTATTGACACCGTGTTGTACTATATATTTATTTCCAGCAGCTAATGGCAATGAATCCATCCAAGAAATAGTAGCGGTAAATTGCTTATCTACAGTTGGTAGATCATTAGCCTTCACTAACATGTCGCCACGACTTAAATTAATTTCATCGTCTAACGTTATCGTAACCGACGAACGTCTTGATGCTGTTTGGTACTTTTTATCGTGGAAATAAATCTCCTTTATTTTTGAACGTGTTTGCGATGGAAGTGCTACTACCTCATCACCTACACTTAACTCGCCACCATATACTTTACCTGCAAACCCTCTGAAATCGTGATGCTCATCTGTCTTCGGACGGATAACATATTGCACCGGGAAACGTGGCGTACCAACGTTGAAAATATCTTTTCTATCTAACGCTTCAAAATGTTCTAACAAAGTAGGACCTGTATACCAAGGTGTTTTATCTGTTTTATTTACTACGTTATCACCTTTCAATGCACTTACAGGAATGAAGGTTATCTTCTGATCTTGATAGTCTCTTTTCGCCATCAATTCCTCAAAATCTGCCTTAATAGCATTATATTTTTCCTCAGAATAGTCCACCAAATCCATCTTATTAATAGCTACTACTACATCTTTAATGCGCAATAAATTATTGATAAAAAAGTGTCTGTTCGTTTGTTCGATTACTCCCTTACGTGCATCAATCAATATAATTGCCGCTTGAGAAGTAGATGCACCTGTAACCATGTTACGGGTATATTCTACGTGCCCAGGGGTATCCGCTATAATGTAACTTTTCTTTGCCGTAGAGAAATAAATATGAGCTACATCTATAGTAATACCTTGCTCACGTTCTGCTACCAAGCCATCTGTTGCTAAAGAGAAATCTAAATAATCGTATCCCTTTTGCTTACTGGTCTTTTCTATTGCTTCTAACTTATCGCTGGTCAAAGATTTTGTATCGTAAAGCATTCTCCCAATCAAGGTACTTTTACCATCATCTACACTACCTGCCGTTGCTATTTTTAGTACTTCCATTCTTATGCTGTTAGCCCTTAGCTTATAGCTTTAGACTTTTAATATTATTGTTATTGCTAGCAGGTAATTATTAAACTGCCTACTGTTACTGAATACTGATTTTTCTAGAAGTACCCTTGTTGTTTTCTTTTCTCCATTGCTGCTTCTGAACGCTTGTCGTCTATACGTGCGCCACGCTCTGAAATAGATGAATCTCTAATTTCCTCTACTACTTTATCAATAGATTCTGCATCTGAAAGTACTGCTGCGGTACATGACATATCGCCTACCGTACGGAAACGAACCAACCTTTCTTCAACAACCTCATCTTCTTCTCTAAATACAATACCGTCTTCTGCAGACCATATCATACCATCTCTTAAGAAAGTTTTACGTTTGTGTGCGAAGTAGATTGACGGAATTTCAATTTGCTCTTCTTTGATGTAAGACCAAACATCTAATTCTGTCCAGTTAGATATTGGAAAAACTCTTACATTCTGACCCAATTCTATTTGTCCGTTTAACATATCGAACAACTCTGGGCGTTGGTTACGCTCATCCCACTGTCCGAAATCATCACGAACAGAGAAAATACGTTCTTTAGCACGTGCCTTTTCTTCATCTCTACGTGCACCACCGATACAGGCATCGAACTTAAATTCTTCGATCGCATCTAATAATGTCGTTGTCTGAAGACTATTTCTACTTGAGTATCTACCTGACTCTTCTTTTACCTTACCTTGGTCGATTGAATCTTGCACATTACGCACAATCAATTCTAACCCTAACTCTTCTACCAATCTATCTCTAAATTCGATAGTTTCAGGGAAGTTATGACCTGTATCAATATGCATTAATGGGAAAGGAATTTTCGAAGGCCAAAATGCTTTTTGCGCCAAACGAACCAATGTAATCGAATCTTTTCCTCCAGAGAATAAAAGAACTGGCTTCTCGAACTGAGCAGCAACTTCTCTTATAATATAAATCGCCTCATTCTCAAGGGCATTTATATGAGAGGTATCTTTTAAAAGTTCTATGGATGGGGTTACTTCCAATTCCGTACTTGTATTACTCATTCTATATTTTCTTAGATAAATTATCTTATTCTTTTTTATAACCGCTGATTAACTATGCAATCCGCATTCTCTATTTTCTAACACCTTAGTTGGGTCAAAATAGTTATGCTCGTTCGGTAACTTATATTTTCTTAAATACGTGTCTAGTTGAGTATCGTTCCAGTGGTAAAACGGACTCACCTTTAACACGCCGTCTTTGCTTAAACTTAAAATATCTAAACTATCGCGGTGAGCAGTCTGTCCTTTTCTTAGGTTCGTAAACCAAACATCTGGCTTAAATTCTGCCATTGCCCTTTTAAAAGGCTCCAACTTTACTTGTTCGGTAAAAACTGCATGTCTTGGATCATCAATTTGTGGAATACCCATAACAGCATCTCTATGTGCAGTAGTTTGTTTAGGTACAAACAATTTCACATTCAAATTCAACTTGCTAATTATCTCATCTGCATGTTTGTACGTTTTCGGAGTATTGTAACCCGTATCGCACCATACTACAGGAATATCTTTTTTTACATCAGATACCGCATGTAATATAGCTACTTCATATGGTCTGAAGTTTGTTGTTACTACAGGAGTTTCTGCATGCTTTACTGCCCAAGAAATAATTTCTTCTGGCGGTATACCTTTAAATTGAATGTTCAACTTCTGAACTTGTGCTTCTGTCAATGCCATAATCCTTTTCTTTATTATTTACCCCACTTTACTAAATTCCAAAAACGCTCGTGAAAGAAATATAATATCATTTTTGTCACGAAATCAATAGAGGCTATTGATGCTGCTACCGAAAACTCGCCAGTAAGTAGATAAGATATGATCAAGGTATCTATTGTACCTATTACTCTCCAACTGAAAGCCTTGGCAATACTACGAATTGGCTTTTCAGATGTTTTATCATCTTCATACGTAGTTTTGTTTTCTTTATTATTTAATATAAGTTGATCTGCAATCATCTTTTACTCAATTTTTATTACCCTACTAATTTAGTAGAGTTTTCAAAAATAGAATTATTTTCCAAAGTAGTCGCCCTAATTTTAGATAAATTTCATTTACCCTATAGATTTAGTAGATTATTAACAAAAGAGCATGAAAAATTAATATTTCGCAATGTATTGAGTTACTGCGAAATGAAGATGTATTAAAATGACGGGATTTACGAGATGATATCCTTTAGCGTATTGTTTCGATATACATCTAACGCACTATCACGTACTTGCAGCATTAGTTTATGAACTGAACAGGTATTTTCATCGGGACAGTCATCACAGGTTTCGTAGAAATTAAGACTTACACAAGGTACCATGGCAATTGGTCCTTCTAAAACCCTCATAATATCGGTCATAGATATTTCTTCGGGAGATTTTATTAAATAATAACCACCTCCTTTGCCTTTTTTAGAACCTAAGAATCCTGTTTTTCTTAAACTCAAGAGTATACTCTCCAAGAATTTCTGGGAGATGTTCTCTTTCTCAGCAATTTCTGAAATCTGAACTGGTTTTTTATCGGGTTGTGCCGCTAAGTACGCTAGTGCTTTCAACCCATATTTTGTCTTTTTCGAGAGCATGATGCTAAGATAGCCAAATAAAAAATATGTGTTAAATACTTGAACTAACAAAACGTCGTTATACAGTCACAACCATTAAATTAATTATGAAAAAAGTATTCTTATTATCGATTATCACTGTTTTTACTTTAGTCTTCACATCTTGTTCAAATGATGACGACGCCGTATCTAACGCAACTGAAGAAGAAGTTGTAGGTACATGGAACTTAACAGCACTTGAAGCTACCGATGGTAGATCAGATACAACTATTGAAGGAACCACAATTCCTGCTACTTTTAAAGCAGTAGGTAAAGATTTTCAAACTATTGTCACTTTTTCTGAAGATCCGCAGGTAGTAACTAGCGAAGGTTCTTATACTACAGTATTAAGTACTACTATAGGAGGAGAGAATGACACAGAAGAGCAAGAAGGCGAAGACTTTTTTGCATCTGAAAAATGGAGACTAGATGGCAGTACGTTATACTTTGGTTCTGGTGAAGAAGAAGTTGGCTACACTATTGTTGAACTTAATGATTCTAAAATGTCTCTTCGTTACGAGTTAGACGAAACTGTTGAATCGTTCTTCGGAACTTCTACCGTTAGCGCTACTTACAACATGACGCTAAGTAAATAAAAACAACATTTATACATACTAAAATGCCCGGTACATACCGGGCATTTTTTGTTTCCTATACATTTTAATTACCCAAGTGCCTGAGTAATATCTGCAATAATATCATCTATATGCTCTAGCCCTACCGAAATACGAACTGTACCGTCAGATATACCCACTGCAGCACGTTCTTCTATACTTAACTTACTATGCGTTGTTGATGCTGGGTGCGTTACTATGGTTCTTGAATCTCCTAAATTGGCAGAAAGCGATAACAGTTTTATAGAATCGAAAAACTCTCTACCTGCATCTAATCCTCCTTTTACCTCAAAAGCTACTACACAACCCCCTGCTTTCATTTGCTTAATAGCTATCTCATATTTTGGATGCGATTTTAAGAACGGGTATTTTACCCAATTTATATTTTCATGAGCTTCTAAATACTCCGCCAGTTTCAAAGCATTTTCACAGTGTCTATCTACTCGTATTGCGAGTGTTTCTAAACTTTTAGATAAAACCCATGCATTGAATGGTGATAAAGCGGGACCAGTTATACGTGAAAAACGATATACCTTATCCATCAATTCTGCACTACCTACCGTAATACCTGCCAATACCCTACCTTGACCATCCATTAGTTTTGTGCCTGAATGAATGACCAAATCTGCACCAAACTTTATTGGCTGCTGTAAATAAGGTGATGCAAAGCAGTTATCGATAACCAAAATCAAATTATTCTTTTTCGCAATCTTACCCAACTCCTCTAAATCTAAAACATCTACACCGGGATTCGTGGGAGTCTCTGCATAAATAATTTTTGTTTTCGGAGTGATTAAACTTTCTATTTCCTCTAATGCATCTATTTTGAAATACGTATGGTCAATATTCCATTTCGGAAAGAAGTTAGTAAATAACGAATGCGTTGAACCAAATATGCTTCTTGCCGAAAGCACATGATCACCACTATCTAATAATGCCGCCAATGTAGAAAAAACCGCAGCCATACCTGAAGCAAATGCAAAGCCGCTTTCAGCACCTTCCATCTGGCATACTTTATCTATAAATTCAGTTGAATTCGGATTCGAATATCGTGAATATATATTACGTTCTTTCTCCTCAGCAAACGACGCACGCATATCTTCTGCATCTTCAAACACAAAACTAGATGTCAAATACAACGGTACAGAATGCTCTAAGTTCTCTGTACGCTTAAGTTGCTGTCGTATAGCGTTCGTTTCAAATTTATTGTTGTTTTCTTTCATTACACTAATTCTTCTTTATTCGCATTTCTACTTTCATGTACTTCGTACTTTTGACTTTGTACTTTGTACTTTTCATTACCCTTTCTCCGCAATTCTCAATATATCTCCAAATACACCTCTTGCTGTAACTGCTGCGCCAGCACCTGCTCCTTGAATTACTAACGGATTTTCTCCGTAAGACTCTGTATATATTTCTATGATGGAATCTGACCCCTTAACTTGCCCTAAAGCACTTTCTTTTGGTACAGATACTAACTTCACATCTAAAACTCCTTTTTCTTTCTGAAGGTTGCCATGTAAATCACCTACATAACGTAATACATGATTTGGCTTCTGATTCTTTTTAATTTCATTGAATTTATCATCCAACACATCTAAATTCTCTAAAAAGAAAGCCACTTCTCCGTCTTGTAATTTCTCTGGAATCAAGTTATCAATATTTATATCTGCAAACTCATTATGCAAATCTAATTCTCTTGCTAAAATCAACAGCTTTCTACCTACATCGTTTCCAGATAAATCTTCACGTGGATCTGGTTCTGTAAAACCTTGTTTCATCGCATCTTTTAAAATGGATGAAAACGGTAAATCTGCCTCTGAGAAGGTATTGAATATATAACTCAACGACCCTGAGAACACCCCTTTTATTCTCGTAATATTTTCTCCGGATAAATGGAGTAATTTTATGGTATCAATCAATGGTAAGCCTGCACCTACATTGGTTTCATACAAGTATTGCTTCTGATTCTTTTGTAACTCTTCTCGCAATAACTGATAAAAATCGTATCGTAATGTATTGGCTATTTTATTTGAAGATACGATATCGAAACCATGCTCAACAAACTCAAAATAATTCGCTACAAAATCTTTACTTGCCGTATTATCAATAACAATTAGGTTCTCTAAATGATGACGTTTTGCAAACTCAAAGACATCTTCAACTTTATACGCCTTTCCTTTTTGCTTTAGATTCGTTTTCCAGTTTTTGGTGATTCCCTTTTCATTCAACAAAATCTTTTTGGAATTCGCAATACCAAATACCCGCAAATCTAATTTTTTACGATCCTTGATTGTTTTGGCAGATTTTAGAATTTGGTCAATCAACGTTCCTCCAACATTCCCATGTCCGAAAATTAGAATATTTATCCTTTTACTAATCCCAAATACTTGTCCGTGCATGACGTTTACCGCCTTGTGTAAATCAGATTTCTTCACCACCAGACTTACATTCTTACCTGATACTGTGTTATTGAACAACAAAGGCACAATCTGGTTTTTAATCAATGCGTTAAAAGGATTATGGAACGTACTCAAGTCTTGACCTACAATAGATATAATTGAAACATCATCTATTACCGTAATCATATTCACATCTTTAGATTCAAAATCATTACTGAATTCATTCTCTAAAGCCAATTTAGCTCTCTTAGCCTTGTCTTTTTTCACCACAAGACCGATTCCTCTTTCCGAAGAACCTTGAGATATTATACTAACACTAATATTACTTGATTCTAATGCCTTAAATATTCTAGCATCTACACCCACTTTACCTAACAAACCGCGACCTTCTATATTAATCATCGCTACATCTTCAATTACTGAAAGCGATTTAATACCTTCTTTGCTTGATTTTGCACTGATTAATGTACCTTCATTATCATCGTTATACGTATTTAAAATACGCAGCGGAATGTTCTTTTCAATTAGCGGAATTATCGTTTTTGCATGCAAAATTGTTGCTCCGAAATTCGCTAACTCATTTGCCTCTTCATAAGAAAGATTTTCTAGCTTTTTAGCTTCTGGCACATAATCAGGATTCGCAGTATATATTCCGTCAACATGTGTATAATTCTGTAATTCTTCAGCATCTAAAAAGTTCGCTAATAATGCTGCAGAGTAATTACTTCCATTTCTACCTAAAGTGGTTGTTTCTCCATCTAACGTAGATGAAATAAAACCGGTTACAACAGCTACGGTATCTTTCGGTATTTCAACAAACTTCAGCAAAACCTGCTCTTTTGATTCTGCTTCTAATACTTTGGCATCACCAAATGTATTATCGGTCTTTATCACGTTACGTGTATCTACCAGCACTGCATTGATACCTTTACCAATCAATAATTTAGTAACCAACTTGGCAGAAATCAATTCACCATAAGCCAGCACCTCATCTTTAATTTTAGCACTGTAATCACCTAACAACGAAACACCCTCATATAACTTCGCTAAGCCCTTAAACTCTGTCGATAAATTGATATTCTTATAGGTATGCTTTTGATATTTTTCTAGCGCTACAAAATCGGACTTATAGTCTTTTCCCTTTGCTGCTTTCTGCAACATATCTTCTAACTGATCTGTAGCTTTTTCCCTCGCGGATAAAACAATGGCAATGTTCTCATCATTCTTTACCTTATTGGCAACGATATCTAAAACACGCTCTAGTCCTTCTCCATTGCTCAGGGACTTACCACCAAACTTCAGAATCTTTATTTTCTTGATATTACCGTTGGTATTAAAAATACCACCAAGCAATTTCTCCATTTGATCAAACTCGATCAAAAACGCATCATGACCATGTAATGACTGTACTTCGCCATAGGTAACGTTGCTCTTCGCTTGCGCCAATTGCTTAAACGTATCCTTGTTTTCTTGTGCGGTAAAGAACATATCAGAATCGACACCTATAATATGAATATTGGTGTCGCTATTTTGTAGTTTGATGAAATTCTCATCTCCACCTCTAGTGACATCAATAGTCTTCAACAGCTGATTCATCAATTTATACGCTGATAATTGAAAACGCTCTTGCAACTTATCCCCATGATGCATTAACCAGCTTTCTACATTAAAAACCTTTAGCTCTTCATTCGTACTTCTTTTAAAGCGCTCTTTGAATGAAGCGGGAGTTCTATAACATAACATCGCGTGCATACGCGCATCGTGTACTGGTTGTTTTGAGTTTACCAAAAACTGCTCTTGAATTTGACAATTGGCAATTAACCAGTCGGTCGATTTCCAGTCAGATGCTACAGGTATTAAATGCTCGGTCAATGTTGGGTGTAATGCTGCCATTTCCCAAGCGATACCACCACCTAAAGATCCACCAATTAAAGCAAACAAACGGTCTACTTTCAACTGCTGTAAGCCCAACAAAAACATTCTTGCTACATCGCCAGCTACAAAATCTTTGTAGTTTTCAATCACGAACTTATCATGACCGTTACCCGGTATGTTGAATGCTAAAATGGTATACTTCTGCGTATCGATGCATTTTCCATCACCGATAAGTGCAGACCACCAACCGTCTTCACCGGTAACATTAGAGTTACCCGTTAAAGCATGGTTTACCAAAATTATTGGTGCCGTGTGCAGCTTTTTCCCAAATACCTGATACGACAATTGAATATCTTGTGTGGTACCATTTAAGGTCTTGTATTTTTTAATCTGTAATTGATGTAACATCTATTTCAAAATCAAATTGTGGTTAGGCTTCGGCTACGCTCAGCCACCTTCTTTATAAAATTCATGAATAATCGTTCACTGAGCGGAGCCGAAGTGTCCGTTTGTATCAAATCCGCTCAGTCATCCAAATTAAAGACTTGTAAAAGCTTGTTCTAAATCGGCTTTTAAATCTTCAATATCTTCTAAACCAACAGACAAACGTATTAAGTCTTGACCTACACCAGCACTTTCTTGCTGTTCTGCTGTCAATTGTTGGTGTGTTGTACTTGCTGGGTGAATAATCAATGACTTCGTATCACCAATATTCGCTAGCAATGAGAATAACTTAGTAGCATCAGTAACTTTTTTAGCAGCATCGAATCCGCCTTTCACGCCAAAGGTAACCAATCCGCTTTGTCCTTTTGGTAAGTATTCTTTAGCCAACTCGTTGTATTTGTTACTTTTAAGTCCTGGGTAATTTACCCATTCTACTTCAGACCTACCTTCTAACCATGTAGCCAATTCTAATGCATTTGCACTGTGTTGCTTAATACGAACCGGTAAAGTTTCTAAACCTTGAATAATTTGGAAAGCGTTAAACGGACTCAATGCTCCACCGAAATCGCGTAAGCCTTCTAATATTAATTTGAAAGTAAAAGCTGCTGCACCAAGTGCTTCGCTATATACCAAACCGTGGTAACCTGCAGATGGCTCTGTGAACTCCGGGAATTTTCCGTTGGTCCAATCAAAAGTACCTGCATCAATAATTGCTCCACCTAATGAAGTTCCTTGTCCGCCGATATATTTTGTCAATGAATGAATTACCAAGTTTGCCCCGTGTTCAATAGGATTTAATAATGACGGAGTAGCCACTGTATTATCTACAATAAATGGTACGCCCGCTGCTTTAGATTCTTTTGAGATTGCTTTTAAATCCAACACATCTAACTTCGGATTCCCTAAAGACTCCACGAAAAATGCTCTCGTATTGTCTTGTACTGCTTTTCCGAAATTTTCAGGATCAGAAGCATCTACAAAAGTTGTTGTAATACCTAATCTTGGAAGGGTAACATTCAATAAATTGAAAGTTCCTCCATATAAACTGCTTGATGCCACTATGTGATCACCCGCTTTTAATAATGTCAATAAACCTGTTGAGATTGCAGCCGTACCTGACGCAAAAACTACCGCTCCTACTCCGCCTTCTACTGCAGCTAATCTGTCTTGTAGAATTTGATTTGTAGGGTTGTTCAGTCTTGTATAAATGAAACCTAATTCACCTAGTGAAAATAAGTTTGCCGCATGGTCGGTATCATTAAATACATACGATGATGTTTGGTAAATAGGCACTGCTCTTGTACCACCGTTAGTAGTTGTGTCGTGACCTGCGTGTAATGCGTTTGTTGCTAATTTGTAATTACTCATGATTTTGTTGTTTTTAAAATTAATCCTTGGGCTACGCTTAGGATGCAAAAAATTAAAAGCCAAACCTTGACCAGCATACTATGCGGGTAGGTAAAATCAAAAAGTTATAAGAAAGTAATAACGATGAAAAATCGTATACTGTTATCCATCCCCTAAGGGTAGAATGTAGCACCTTCTTTGTATTGAACAAAGGGTTGCTAAGGTTTCAAAGGGTCTAATCCCTCCACCTTTCTTGATAACTATTCAATAAGTGTTTGAACTTTGAGCTACAAATATTGGGCAGAAGTTTCTAATAACCTAAGATTTTAAGAAAAATATATAATTTGAGGTTGTGTTGTTATTTTTCTGTGGGGTTCAAGGAAACTAAAAAACATATCAACTACGAGGTTCTCGATACATTTTTGAGTATCCGTTACACTTCACTCATAAACACTCGAACTGCCAATACGGCTATTTGAATTTTAAAAACTTTACCAAACTAACTACAGATGTCACTTCGAGTGGTTTTTACGACCTTTTCGGGAGTAAAAATTGCCCGCCTTCAGGTCGGGCAAGTATCGAGAAACTTACTTGCTATAAGTTATTTTTTGAACGAAGAACATTTATAATCATACTTACCTTAAAGGTTCTCGATACACTTTTGTCCTAATGAAAAATTAGATCAAAAGCACTCGAACTGACATTTTTTTCCAACAACTAACAATTAACAACCATCAACCAACAACTAATCAATCATCCCAGCGCTCTTGTACTTATCAATGTACTTCTGATCTTGCTCAGGAGAATCTTTGTAGTATTTTCTCATTTCTACTAAATCTGCCGTCAACTTTTTAACAGTAGCTGCGTACGCCGGATCATGGTAGACATTGTTCATTTCATTGGGGTCATTTAATCTATCGTATAGTTCCCATTCGTCAACATCATAGTAAAAATGCACTAGCTTAAATTCTTTATTTACAATTCCGTAATGGCGTTTTACCATATGTACTGATGGATATTCGTAATACTGATAATACACCGCATCTCTTGTCCACTTGTCTTTTTCGCCTTTCAGTAGCGGAATCAAACTCTCCCCTTGCATATCACTTGGCGGCGTGATGCCTACTGCTTCTAACATGGTTTGTGCGAAGTCTAAATTCTGAACCATTTCATTTTCTACGGAACCTGGTTTTACCACATTTGGCCAACGTACCAATAACGGAGTTTTAAAAGATTCATCATAAATAAAACGCTTATCGAACCAACCATGTTCTCCTAAATAAAATCCTTGGTCAGAGGTGTATATCACTATCGTATTTTCTGCCAATCCGCTTTCATCTAAATAGTCTAGTAATCGACCTACATTATCATCAACCGAAGAAATACTACCCAAGTAGTCTTGCATATAGCGCTGGTATTTCCACTTCATTTTTTCGGTATCGGTCATCTTTGGCCAATTATCATAAAAGAAATCGTTGATGGAATCTAAAACCGGATCGTATAATGCCTTTTGTTCTGCCGTAGCTCGGTTATATGGACCGTAAAAACTATTCGGAAATTCTTCTACCACAGGCAATACTTTACCCTCCATTTTAGCTAAAGTCTCTGGTCTTATTTTACTGTCATGACTATACATCATATGGGTTAGCAAATTCATTTCTGCCGTTTTCGCCGCAGAACCTCTATTGCTATAATCATCAAAAAGTGTTTCTGGCTCTGGGAATGTTTTCTTTGTAAACTCCTTAAACTTATCGGGTCTTGGCCACCAAGGTCTATGTGGTGCTTTGTGCAAATACATCATCATAAATGGTTCGTCATCTGCAGCTTCTTTCTTTAACCAATCTAAAGATACATCTGTGATGATATCGGTAACATACCCTTGCTTGGTAATAGTATCGCCATTGGTGACAATGAAATCGGGATTTATATAATGCCCCTGACCCGGAAGTATCATAAACTCATCTACCCCTTTCGGGTTGTTACCAAAGTGGAGTTTGCCGAACATGGCAGTTTTATAACCATTCTCTTTAAATATTTGCGGAAAGGTTACTTGCGTAGTATCGAACGGAAAATAATTATCTACTTTTCCATTAATATGTGTATGCTTACCTGTTAGTATTGTTGCACGTGATGGTGCACAAATGGAGTTAGTAACGCTAGCATTTGTAAACAACATACCCTCTTTTGCTAAGCGATCAATATTGGGTGTATTCAATAATTTATCATCATACGCGCTAATGGCTTGGTAAGCATGATCATCAGACATGATGAAAATGATATTCGGCTTTTTATTTTTACTTTTTTGTGCTTCGCCACTAATTGGCAACAGGAAAAACAAACCTGCTATGACTAGGATTAGTTTATTCATTTTGGTTATTGTTTGGTGAGTTTGATTGGTATTAAAAGTAGGGATAATTCATTGGTTTATCGAAATCAAAATAATTAAACAGACTATTTAATTCACTGGAAGTAATTCAGCCAAAAGACTCCACTTATATAAATCCATAAGATTGAAAAAATGATATGCACTATGGTTTCAAACTTTTTACCTTTCCATAATAAAGAAGAATATCCGAAGAATTGAATCAATAATCTTATTGTCCAAAAACATGCAAAGCCTAAAGATATTATTTTACCTAAATTAGTCTCTATCAAATCTTTTGAAGAAGTCAAACATAACAGCCCCATTAACAATACTGTCAATGCGATGAAAATGGTATGTACTTTCATCATTTGTCCATTAACAAGACTTAGCTTTTGTAACTCATTCTTCCAATTAAAATAAAATGGAAAAATTATATGAGCAAAAGCTAAAATGATTAGTATAGCCCCAATAATATTAAAATGTATTTCCATTTTTCTTTAAAACAAAAGTTGAAATAAACGGGGTTATCTTAATCTCCCGTTCTAAATATAAATCTGAGTTTTCAAAAACTTTTAGCCAACTACTTTTAGAGTAAAAATGCAAAAAGCCAATATTATAAGCCAAAAAATTATTCAAATCTCTTAAATGTTCTGTAATATAAATATGACCGTCTAGTTCTGTAATTCTATTTAATTCTTTAAAAAAAAGAATACGCTCCTTTTGGTTTCTTATTTCATGAGCTGAAAAAATTGTAATTACGTGAGAAAATGTACCATTTTTAAAAGGTAATACACTAGCATCAACTCTTACTGTATTCTTATGAGACGGATAAGCTTTCCTTGCTCTTTCTATTGATATTTCAGTGTGCTTTTCTGCATTATAAAAATCGCAAATAGTTAAATCTGTCTTTGGAAAAATGTGTTTGATAATTGCACTTGTTTCATCAAAGCCTGCATTAACATTTAATACTTTTTTCTCATTTAAATCTGAGAACCAATAAAGTTTATATAAATCTGAATAGTCATACACATAAAATGAAGTTAATATCGAAACAGTAATAGGTATTAGAATTAGAAACCCCAACCACATTATAATTGATTGAAGAAAAACTGGTACAAAATACTTTATGATAAACAAGACAATCAATACGGCACCTGCAATGACATAAAAATGCCAATTGAAACGAATAATATTAAATACGCCTTGCAAAGGCTTTCTTTCTAATCCCATTTTTCAATCTTACCTTTCTTCCAATAATACGGGATATTAGTTATTTCAAAAGCACTTGCCAAAATCATCTTCTTAAACTTAAAATTATTTAGAAAACCAAAGTAATAATTTTCAACTGTTATTGGTTTTGGAGTCCAATTTTGACGTATTCCTTGAATTATTAATACTGAATTATCAATACTATCATATGTGAAGGTATGCGGCAATGGACCAGCAAATTTTCGAGCATCTTTCCAATTTTCAAAAGGTGAATCGCATGGTATTTCATTGCTTGCCTTGGCATCTGAAATGACTATCTCAAAATCTGATTTATCTGATTTTATTACTCGAAAATTATCCTTTTTAAATTCGTTTATATCTGTTTTAGAATATTTATAATGAGTAAAAATATTACCTAACAATTCCATTTTTCTTTTATCAGTTTCCGATTTAATTATATAAAGACCTCGTAAACTTTTACCTGCGTTATTTCTATATCGTACAAAAATTCTATACCCTAATAGGAAGAAATCATTGCCTAACATCTTTGGAAAACCTTTTGGACGAAGATTCTTTGTTTTCACCATAGCAACAGCTATAAATGCCCATTCAGCTTGAAACGTATCTAATTCTAAACAGCTTGGTATATATTGAATAAGTTCTTCCTTTGGCACTGCAAAAGTCAACACAACCGAACTTTCAAAAAAAGCTTCTACCGCAAAAGGATGATTTTTTAAAAACTTCATATTGAAACTTCTATCTATGAGTGTTCTTTTAGGATGAATTCATTATAATATACTAACCCAACAAAGAACAAAGCAAATACGATATTCATTCTTCCCCAAAACAATAAATCTGGCGCTATATAGTACTCTAATAGATTCATTGTTAAAACAATAACCATTTGTGCAACCGCATTGAACTTCGATTTGTATTTTGACAATACCCAAACAGCCATCATAATTTCTGAAATACCAATCAAAACTGTTATTGTTCTAGCATACTCGTCACCAAGAATTCTTGCAACAATTTCTTGATGTCTAGGAACTAGATTCAACACTTTGCATACCAAACCATTTAAGAACCAAACCATGATAATTAAAAGAGTTAAAACTGCTTTTATATTTTTTTTGATAGTTACTTTTTAAAATTAAGATAACAGTAAATTACTACAATTTCCATTTATCTACTCCAACACAGAAAACTCAATACTAGAATCTGTAAACACTGTATGCGTTTGAGTTTTAAAATCTGCTTCATCTGCCTCGAAGATATTATCTACGTAAGTCTGTGGATTTAAATCTATTAACGGAAACCAAGTGCTTTGTACTTGCACTTGTAACTTGTGTCCTTTTTTAATGGTATGGAACACATCTTGCAACTTAATAGTAACGTCTGTCTTTTGGTTCGCTACAAATGGCTCTGGCTCTGCAAAGCTATTTCTAAATCTACCACGCAATACCTCGCTACGTACCATTAAATGATAATTACTCATTTTCAAATGATCTTGCATGCCTTCATAGGCAGGTTCATCTGCTGGGTGAACATCGATAATTTTTACAATCCAATCTGCAGCCGTACCTGTAGTGGCTACTTTTAACTTCGCTAAAATATCACCCGCCAAGGTCATATCATTTTCCATCACCTCGGTTTCAAACACCAATACATCGCCACGACGAGCCGCAAAACGCTGATCGTCTGTCATGTATTTTCTTGGTGTAAATACCGTTTTAATATCTTCAGAATAAGGAACCGGTTTTTTAACATCACTGATAAACTTCACCTCTTCAACCGCTTTTGGATCAAAGGTCAGTTCTTGATCTGCAGATAAATACATATCTTTTTTTACTACGCCTGCTGGTGGCCACGTATCGTAAGTCTTCCAATCTTTTCTACCGGTATCAAAAACGTATGCTTCCGGTAAACCGCTATTTTTATCTCCATTTCCTTTTAAGAAGTGGTCAAAGAATTTGGCTTCTATATTCTCTTGAAAGAATTCAGATATACCATCACCGAAGTAATAATTACCCACAATATTTTGTCCTTTTCTTCGTGCCCATCCGCCGTGATCCCATGGTCCGAAAACCAAAGTGTTGTAATTATCGGCATTGTACTTTTCAATATTCTTGTAGGTTTCTAATGGTCCGTATAAATCTTCAGCATCAAATTCACCCGCAACGACCATAGTGGCAACTGTAGGTTTTACATTTTTCAAGTGCTGAATCAAGCCCTTACTCTGCCACATTTCATCATAATTAGGATGTTGCTTTAGCTCGTTCCAGAAATAATCATCGGTTACTCCTTCTTTTGCCATACGTGGCGTATCGGTAGTTTCGTATTCAAAGAAGCGATCTAGGTTTTTCAGCGGACCTTCATCTAAAAAGAACTGGTACTGATCTTCGGTCGGTAAATCTGGTAGTGTATACCATGCCGTATCAATAGGCTTATCGCCATCTGGTCTAGGAGTACCGAATAATGACGTGGCTCTAAAATAACTTAACAAATACGCTCCGTTATGGTGAAAATCATCAAAAAAGAAATCGGCAATACTCGCCTGTGGCGAAGCTGCTTTTAATGCCGGGTGTGCATCTACAACGGCATATGTTGAATAGTAACCAGGATAGGAGATTCCCCAAATACCCACATTACCATTATTGTTTTCTACATTATTTACCAGCCAGTCAATCGTATCATACGTATCGGAGCTTTCATCGATATCTTTCTCCGATTTTTTATCGGGATTAAAAGCACGCATGTTCTCATAATGACCTTCGCTTAACCAACGCCCACGAACATCTTGATAAACGACAATGTAGCCATCTTGCATCATGTGAATATTCGGAGCAATTTTTGTCTTGAATTCACCTTCTCCGTATGGTTGTGAACTATAGGGAGTTCGTTGCATGATAATCGGGTATTCTTTTGAAATATCTTTTGGCGAATACACCGTAGTGTGCAGTTTAATGCCGTCACGCATGGTGATATCGACTTCTTTCTTCGTGTAATTGTCTGCAACGTAGGTGTCAGAAACTTCTGCGTCTGCTACTTTAGGTGCTGTTTTTCTACAGGAAACAAGCACTGTAGCTAGTAAAATAAAGGTGAAAAAATGTTTGATGGTAATCTTCGGCATGTCTTAAGAATTTGAATTCTTAAAGCTAAGAAAGTTTACTCGATTTTTGAAGATTTATGGATAGGTAGACGCAGTAAAATTTTGACCTATGGAATACCTAAGTTGAAGTTTGCCAAATTACGTCATAGTTTATCAACTAAGCTATTCAGATTAATAGGCGGAGTCAATATAATTTAAAAAATAAACGGTGTTATTTAGAAGGGGAAAATGTTTCATAAATGCTATCAGACGATAGCATTTATGAAGCAATTGTGAACAAGATTATACCATGAACAACTTTCTAACAAGCATAAGTATGCCCGAAAAAAAATCTCCTTTATATTCTTGAACAGTAGTTTCTTGGAGTAATTGTTTTTTCATTAAGTTAATGTTTAGTGTGTTGGAATTTAATCAGAAAAAGGAGTCAATGCAACTGTTTCTTTATTTTTTTTAATTTGAAAATCCGGATTGATTTTCACCGAACGATATTCGGTTTTGTCTGCATCTAAAACAACATACTCAGAAATTAGGTCGGTTTCTTTTGAGCAAGATTGTAATATGATGCAAGCCAAAATAGCTAGAGAAATTCTGTGGGTTAATGACATGGCATTCGTAGGTTAAGTTATTACTTTAATAGGTTTTCAAAGATTCAATACCTTAAACAGATTTAAAATCAAGCTGACTTTTGGGGCTTCAACTTGAACTTGTTTCTGTCCGTTTTTTGTTTGTACAACTAATATATATTTCATCTTTGTAGGTGGTGAGATTTGGGATTCTCTAATTATTACACTTCAAATATATGTAATCCTTTTCCTACAAAATAGATTTTGTGGTCAAACCATCTTAAGTTGTTGTGAAGGGGTGTTAATTGGCTTGTGAGGTAATTTTAAAACAAAAAAATGCCCCGTAAAACACGAGGCACTTATATTCTAATCATTTGAAAGACAATACTTACCCTACATTAATCATACTTTCTAACAGCAATGTATATCGACTGCGCTAAATATGAAATATTGAAATATGATTTCATCATAAACAGATTGCTTGGCTTTGCTCGCAATGACGTTATAAATTAAACGCTGACTTTATCTCTGCTACTTTATCTAATTTTTCCCAAGTGAATAATTCCACTTCTTTTTCGATACGACCATTATATGGAGATTCGAAAACCTTGGTAACTGTTACGGGAGTTTTACCCATGTGTCCGTATGCTGCGGTTTCTAGATAAATTGGGTTTCTTAGTTTTAGGCGATCTTCAATAGCAAAAGGTCTCATATCAAATAACTGCGCTACTTTCTTCGCAATATCACCATCGCTCAACCCCACTTTAGAAGTACCGTAGGTATCTACATAAATAGATGTAGGTTCTACAACACCAATCGCATAACTAACTTGCACCAAAATCTCAGTTGCTACACCTGCAGCTACTAAATTCTTTGCTGCATGACGTGCTGCATAAGCTGCACTACGGTCTACCTTACTTGGATCTTTACCACTAAAAGCACCACCACCGTGAGCTCCTTTACCACCATACGTATCAACAATAATCTTACGACCTGTTAAACCGGTATCGCCATGCGGACCACCGATTACAAACTTCCCTGTTGGGTTAATATGATACTTGATCTGATCATCGAATAATTTCTGAGTATCTGCAGGCAATTGTGCTTTTACTCTAGGGATCAAAATTGAAATAATGTCAGACTTAATCTTTGCCAACATTTTTTCATCATCTGCATCAAAAGCATCGTGCTGTGTAGAAACAACAATAGTATCTATACGTATTGGCTCATTGGTATCTGAATATTCTATAGTAACCTGTGCTTTTGCATCTGGTCTTAGATAAGAAATCTCTCTATTCTCGCGACGCATTTCTGCCAATGTATGCAGAATTTTGTGCGATATATCTAAAGCTAATGGCATGTAGTTCTCAGTCTCGCTAGTTGCGTAACCGAACATCATACCTTGATCACCAGCACCTTGTTCTTCTTTTGAACCACGGTCTACACCTTGGCTAATATCTTGAGACTGCTCATGTATCAACGATATTACTCCGCAAGAATCTCCACTGAACTGGTATTCTCCTTTTGTATATCCTATTTTATTGATGACTTCACGGGCAATGTTCTGTACATCTAAATAGGTATCACTTTTTACCTCACCTGCTAATACAACTTGACCAGTAGTTACTAATGTCTCACAAGCAACTTTACTTTCTGGATCAAAGGCAAGAAAATTATCTAATAACGCGTCACTGATTTGATCCGCAACTTTGTCCGGATGTCCTTCACTAACAGATTCTGATGTAAATAAATATGGCATAACAATCTTTTTTTTTCAAAGGATTTGAATGAATGCCGAAAAGAAGTATGATGCGAAGCGATATCAACATCAACTGCTTTAGCATTTTTTTCGCTTTATACCCTAAGGCTAAAACAGAGGTTGCAATCAGTCAAATCCCTCCTCACTTTTTTAATTCAGATGCAAAAATAGAAAAAATGTTCTGTTCAATTCTTAATATGATGTTATTTATTGACTCAATTAGAAGAATTGATAATTCTTACTCTAAATCTGCTAGAATTAAAGATCATACTTCACAGACAATAATGGATATCTAGGTTGTACAAAATAGGCTTGTGTACTAAAGAATAATTCGTTGGTACTATCTTTATTTAATGTAGTAGTGTTTAATAGGTTTGTTCCTTTAACACCATATTCCCAACGGCTATCTTTCTTTTGATATGTAAGGTCAGATTCTAAAAAACTATAGGTATTAGAAATGGTATCGGCACCATCGCTATAATTATAATAATCATAATCTACCGTAAATATGAAGTTCTTTAAAAAACTGGCATCAAAACGAGCATAAGGCCTGCTCGTATAAAATGTGGTTTCTAAATCTCCATTCTCGTAATTGTTTACCGTATATCTATAACCTAGTTCTAAATTAGGAGCGTCTTTGAAATTAGTAGAAAGCGCTGCATTATAATTCTGTGTCAAAGAATTTGATGTTCGTTGCGCGTTGTCAACCAAGTTGTTTGTAGTAGACCAACCCAAATTACCTTGTATCGATGCTTTTATTTTACCGAAAGTACGCTCATATTTTCCGCTTGCGGTTAAAGATTCATCATCAAAATTAGAATTGATAGTACTACTTACCCTATTGATACCAATAATATTCACGCCGCTTTTTAATGCATCTATTCTTTTGGTATACGCTACGTTCGCAAAAATATTGGTGAAATTGAACATATTGAAGCTGAAAAAATTTAGCGACACATTATGGTTCAATGCACTTTCTAAATCGCGATTACCACTATACAACGAATTGTAATTATTAAGCACATAGCCTTGCGCAAAATTACTGACATCTGTAAACGAACGGGTTACACGATAATTAAAACGAAGATTCTCTGATTTCTTTAGCTGCGCGTTAATATACAAGTCAGGCAGCAGAGACGTTAAATTATCTTCTACCACTGTACCTAATTGTTCATTCTTAACATTGAACTGATGCAGCGTAACACCAGGGTTAAAAGTGAAGATGCCCGAAATAACCTTATAATGTAAGCCTGTATATATATCTGAAACATGAAAACCTACTTCATTACCAAACTCATCGCCGCTCATATTTAAAACAGACTCATTATTTAAAATCTGAAATATGTTTGAATTAAAATTCTGATTGCTCTGTGTGGTACCCAAGGTTAAATTGATATTGCTTTTGCTACCCAACACTCTATAATAATCTACTTTAGCATCGACCTTATTCGTTACTACTGTTTTAGCCTGATTGATATTATATACATCTTGATTTTCATCTACAGGGAAAATATCTACAAAAGCAAATTCGTTTCGTATTGCTTCATAAAAAGGATCTTCATCAGTATATAAATATTGGGCTTCTACCGCAAAAATGTTCTTCTCGTTTAAGGTGTAGTAGATATTTAAATTCTGATTTACTGATAAGGGTTTCTGCTTTTTTACCTCTGCTATTTGATCGGTAATAGAAGAAATAGAAAGTACATCTACCGCTTCATTATCATCAGATTGTTTTAGCAGTGCATCAAAATCTAACTGAAAATCTTCATTAGGTTTGTATTTGGCACTCAATTTTGCCAAACCTAAATGTACGGTCTGATCTGTATTCGTGGTTGTGCTCTCTATATCATTACTGGCAATATATGATGTGGTTCCTTCAGATTTCATCAATGTACCTGTGTATGAATAAATACCGAATCCGCTTAAATCCAACCCTTCCATGGGAGCATAACTAAAATTAGCCGCTGCAAATTTGGTGTCAATATCATTTGCCCTATTATTCTGTGCCGAAGAAAGCCCTAATGCATCTGCACCTGTAGAAATGGAACTACCTCCCCTGGAATTCAAATTTCTGAATCCGCCTGTAAAGTTTCTATAATCGCTACGGGTAAAAGGTACTTCACCAATATTATTTAAATCGGTGATGATATTTATGCTGTATTTAGGACTGTAATAAAATAACTTTGGGTGCGCTAGATACCTATCATCAGGACCATAACCTGCCGTTATTTCTCCAAACCAAAAGTTCTTTTTCCCCTCTTTCAACCTAATGTTCAATGCTACATTGTCATCGTCATTAGTCAATCCTTTCATTTGGGAAACTTCATTAAAATTACGCAACACCTCAACTTTACTTAAGGCATTCGCCGGGATATTCTCTACCGCCAACTTCGTATCGCCATCGAAAAAATCTTTACCTTCTACCATGATCTTACTCACGGTCTTACCCTCTACTTCTATTTGACCATCATCGTTTATCTCAATACCCGGAAGGTTTTCTAAAACGTCTTTCAACTTCTTCTCTGTACCAGAAACAAAGGCATCTGTATCATACACTATGGTATCACCCTTTACCGAAACCGGCATTTCATAGGTAACATCTACCTCATCTAATTGTGCCGCTTGCTCTTGCATTACAATATCTTTTACGGCATCTTGCTCGCCGGCAGTAAATGTGAACGATTCTGGTTTAAAACCGAGGTAAGTCACTTTTACCGTATACTGCTCCCCTGTTTTCAATTTCAGTTTAAAGAGTCCCGCATGATTGGTAATTCCGTAAGATTCTAATCCTTGTGTTGCAGTATTTATAGCAATAACATTTGCCATATCCACACCAACGCCTAAGCTGTCTTTTACGGTACCTGATAACGATATTTCTTGAGCCGAACCAATAGTTACCACTAGTAGTAATAGGGCAAAAAGCACTTTATTTTTCATGTGATTGCTATAAAAAAGAATGAATTATGAAGTACTATTTTAGTTTGGTCTACCGCCACCACGACCGCCACGGTTTCCAAAATTTTCACGCATTTCTTTCATCTTCTCTTGAGAGATTTCATCATATTCTGCCTGCGTTACTTTCTTGCCTTTACTTGGTGCTTTTATTTCCATTTTCTCTGACGGGTTCATCGTAATTTCAGAACAAACAATAGTTGTAATATCATCGTTTACAGCGAGTATTAAACCTGGTAGTCCCCAATACAATCCTGGACCTTGATTTATTGGAATTTCAGGTGTATACCATGCTACTATCTCCACTTCTTTAATAGTGAATTCGTCTTCTTTATTCTCCTCTTCTTTATTTTCCTCACCCCTACCCGGTCTTCTGAAAATAGCACTCATATTTGGTCGTTTAATAGTCTTTGTAGCTGTTGCCTTAAAAGCAGTATAATTACCTATTTTCTTAGATTCGCTACCCATTTTCCACGCTAAGGCTTCTAATTCATCATCGATCAAGAAAATTTTACCTAGCAATTCATTCTTTGTCAAATACCGCTGATCTTTTATATCCTTATATAAATCGCCATCAGTACCAGCCATTCCACCAAAACGTGGACCACGACCGCCACCTCTTTCACCTGGTTGTTCCAGTTTTTCTTCCTCCTTATAAAAAGATGCTGCTTTATCAAAAGTGAGCACAAAAGATTTTTCATTAGCCTTTTTTATACGCTCCATCATAGCTTTCTTTCTATCTTCTGGTATATTTCTATTCCCAAAATCAAAGTTTACCTGAGTTTTACTCTGGTATACTGCTTTACCTTGAAAATCTTGTGCTTGTATGGTCACGCCCATAAAAACAATTGCAAATGCTATAAACCAATTAAATCTTTTCATTTTCTATAATTAAATATAGAAGTATGACATTATTTTTTGCTTTTGGTTTAATCGATATCTGTTAATAAATGAATTCAGGTAATTATTTTTATGCCATACAACAAATATGTTTTTACTTCCTGTAGTTATCTTGTATCTTGTACCATCAGAATCTTATTCTGAAATAAGAACACAACCATTAATCAATTTAATTCTATGCACATAGCAGTTGCCGGAAATATCGGTGCAGGAAAAACAACCCTAACTAGATTACTTTCAAAACATTATAAATGGGAAGCTCATTATGAAGATGTTGTTGAGAACCCATATTTAGATGATTTTTACAATCAGATGGAACGCTGGAGTTTTAATCTTCAGATATACTTTTTAAACAGTAGGTACCGCCAAATTCTTCAAATTAAGGAAAGCGGTAAAGAAATAATTCAGGATAGAACTATTTATGAGGATGCGCATATTTTTGCACCCAACTTACATGCTATGGGTCTTATGACCAATAGAGATTTTCAGAACTATTCTAGTTTATTTGATTTGATGGAGACCTTAGTTGACCCGCCAGATCTTTTAATCTACCTACGTAGCTCTATCCCTAATTTGGTGAAGCAAATTCACAAAAGAGGCAGAGAATATGAAAACTCGATTTCAATTGATTACTTAAGCCGATTGAACGAACGTTATGAAGCTTGGATTCATGGGTATGAAAAAGGAAACTTATTGATCATCGATGTAGACGATTTAGATTTTGTTGACAACCCTGAAGATTTAGGTAGCATACTTAACAAAATTGACGCTCAAATTAACGGTCTATTTTAAGTTCACTTTCGCAAAGTTCGAAACCAATGGAAAATTTTGAAAAAAAAGCGACTCGCTTTCTTCAAGATGGAATTCCGTTTTTATTCATCATCGATTTTGAAAAATCAGTAAAACAGGTTTTTACCTTTGAAGAAGCTGCAAACGAAAACATCTTCTTCAATATTAAAGGAAATGGTAATGATGAAAATCTAGCTAAAACTAATCTTGAAGGTGTCGATTTTGACTTAAAACCAAAATTGGTTTCTAAAGAAATTTACGAGAAAGCCTTTAACACCGTTAAACAAGAACTAAATAATGGCAATAGCTTTTTGCTAAATCTTACATTCCCTACCGCTCTTAACACAGCATTAGATTTTAATGAGATTTATCAAAAAGCCCATGCCCCATATAAGCTTCTTTACAAAGACAAATTCGTTGTTTTCTCACCAGAATGCTACCTCAAGATTAAAGACGGAAACATTTTCTCGTACCCAATGAAAGGCACCATCAACAGCAATGTGCCGAATGCTGAAGAACTATTATTGTCGAATAAAAAAGAACTGTACGAGCATAATACTATCGTAGACCTTATACGAAACGACCTTTCTATGATTGCAAAAAAAGTAAGGGTCAATAAATTTAGATTCGTAGATAAAATTAAAAAAGGAGATCAAGAACTATTGCAGACCAGTACCGAAATTCAAGGAGAATTACCTGAGAACTGGAAAGATAACTTTACCTCTTTATTACTAAAAACATTACCGGCAGGATCAATAAGCGGAGCACCAAAAAAGAAAACTTTAGAAATTATTTCTAAAGCGGAAATTGAACCACGTGGATTCTATACCGGAATCTTTGGTGTATTCGACGGAGACCAAATTGACAGTGCCGTAAGCATCCGGTTTATTGAAAAAATTAATAAAAAGCTTTTTTACAAAAGTGGCGGTGGCATTACTCACTTGAGCGAGATGGAAGAGGAGTACCAAGAACTTTTAGAAAAAATATATGTACCCATTATTTGAATCTGTTTGCATTGAGAATAGCCAAATTAAGAATGCCGCATACCATGAGGCTAGATTTAACAGGTCTTATATACTGCAATATAAAACACACCCAACCTATACGTTATTTGATGGCATACATCTAACAAATTTAGACGACAACTTAAAATATAAGTTGCGCATTGGCTACAAACAGAACGGTACCCGTTTCTCTTTTTCTGAATATGAAAATAGTATACCTACATCATTAAAAGTAGTAAACGACGACACCATCTCTTACGCCTTAAAAAAGAACAATCGTAAAAAGTTAAATGCACTCTTTCTAAAAAGAGAAGAAGCTGATGATGTTTTGATTATTAAAAACGGACTAGTTACAGACGCATCTTACTCAAATATACTTTTCTTTGATGGCAAGCAAATAGTAACGCCTTCTACTCCACTGCTTGAAGGTACTTGCAGAGCAAGACTTTTAGCTATAAACCGTATTGTCGAGAAATCTATTTCGGTAGATGAGCTGCAAAATTTTGAAAGTTTTCAGTTGATCAATGCACTCAATGATTTTGATGAGAGCAGGTGGATTCCCATTCAAAACATAAAAAAGGACTAAAGCTTAAATGAATCCGTTTTTCTTGGCGTGGTCTATAGCTTCTGCTGTTTTATTGACCATTAAAAAGGGAATATCCTTAAAATCTACAAATAGATTTTCTATTCTCTTCATTCGTTTTGAGTGATTTACACTTCGTAAATAAATGGCTTTTATTCTACCAGGAAATAGCGTGGAAATCTCCTGATAAATATCGCCATCTTTTTCACCACTATCACCGATTAGTATAAATTTTAAATCTGGATAGGATTTTAATAAGTTCGATATCTCTTTTTGCTTCTGCGGCTTCTCATCACTCTTCTTCCTCATTTTAAAGCTAGCCATACTACGCAATAAAATAGGACCTTTAGGAAAATTATTCGTTTTCAAGAATAGCTCAAGATATCTATACAAATTCCACGGACTATGACTTACATAAAATATCGGATTTGCCTCATTACCCGATTTACCTTGATGTAATTTTGTGTAAAAATCTGAAGTCCCTTCTAATTGCAATCGCTTGGTTGCCCGTTTGAACATGGTATTCAAAATCACTTTCCATTTTAGCGAAGAAACTACGCCAGTATGCAGAATAGTATCATCAATATCACTGATAACGCCAAATTTGGCATGCTCACTAGGTATCAACATCTCCCCCGGAAAACGGTTTTGTAGAATTATTTCTCGTTTTAAATTGGCTTTAGTAAATGACAAATCGAATGTGACCCAACCTTCTTCATTTGCTAGTTTTTGGAGTCCCGATATATTCTCATCAATTAGATAATATCCGTCTCCGTCAGTAGTACCATGAACCGTCTCACCATTAGAGAAGGTGATTTTTAAAGGCGAATTTTTAATTTCATCGGTTTCAAAACGCTTCCAGGTATTCTTCATCAAATTGAAAATACCTTTTTGATCTAAATCGATATTTTCATCTTCAATAGCCCTACCCCTAACATACAAGCGACTAGTGCTTCCGTATGACTGAAAGTTGATGATTTGAAGTTTATCTTTTTTGAAAATACCCATGGCCATAAAATTACGGTCTTTCAACAACCTTTAAAATTTTTATTTCAAGAATTATTGATTTTACCACTTATAAGCAATTATTCTAAGTGCCTGTTTCAAATGAATGTCTCTTTCACTCACTCAAAAGCAGCGTTAACTCATTACTCATTTCACAGCCTTTAGGTTTACTATAGTTTTAGACAAGCAAATAAATAATAACCCTACTTGTTTATGCAAGTCTAAAATTCAAATATTATGAGACCAAAAAAGAATCCACAGAAAGACCTGAACAAAAAGAGCGGAATGTTCTTTGTAATCGGACTACTATTAGTATTAGGTATGGTGTACACCGCCTTAGAATGGAAATCATTTGACCCCATCTATGACATTGATGTAGCCATGAACGATATTGACCCCTCTATTGAAGAAGAGCCTACTGTTTTTCAATTAGAAGTAACTCCACCACCAAAACCACCAGCTTTACCAATTGAAATAGAAATCGTCGAGGATGATGACCCTATTGAAGAAACTGAAGTTATCGCCATCGAAGTAACACCAGATACCGAAGTTATTGACATGTCTGACCTTGATGTTGAAGAAGTGCCCGAGGAAGTAAAAGTAAACTGGATTACCATTGAAGAAGTTCCGGTATTCCCAGGTTGTGAGAATGAAAAAGACAAAAGGGCTTGTTTTAATGACATGATGCAAAAGCATATTCGTAAAAACTTTCGTTACCCAGAAATGGCTCAAGAAATGAACATTGAAGGTAGAGTGAATACAACATTCATGATTAATAACGATGGTACCATCGGTACTATTCGAAAAAGAGGTCCGCATGATGTATTAGAAAAAGAAGCCGTAAGAATTTTATCTAAACTACCAAAAATGACTCCCGGTAAACAACGAGGTTCTGCTGTTAAAGTTTCTTTTGCTATTCCAATCACATTCAAACTACAATAGTTATAAAACAAAAAAAAACCATCAGCAATGCTGATGGTTTTTTATATTCTAAACGTGAAATTACTGTTTATTAATCTCCACTTTTTCTATAGTAATTTCTGTAGCGGTTCCTTTCTTTTCAATTGTTGCATTTTCAAATGCTTGCAATTGTGCCTCAACCTCTGCTTTTGTACCATTATAGACTACTTCTTCAGTAATAGATTCACCATTTACCGTAGTAGAATAGGTAACAATAGCTTCCGCCAAATCAGCACTTTCTACATTCATTTCTATAGTAACCTCTTTTGTATCATTTAACGATGCAACACCTTCTTCTGCATGACCACCTAATATTGGTGCAATTACCAAACCGATTAAACAAGTCAATTTAATTAAGATGTTCATTGAAGGACCTGAAGTATCTTTAAACGGATCACCAACAGTATCACCAGTTACAGCTGCTTTATGAGCTTCTGAACCTTTATACGTCATTTCACCATTAATCTCAACTCCTGCTTCAAATGATTTCTTGGCATTATCCCAAGCACCACCTGCATTGTTTTGAAAGATTGCCCATAATACACCAGATACGGTAACACCAGCCATATAACCACCTAACATTTCTGCAATCGCCAATTTGTTCATTCCGAATAACATAGGAACGAATGCAATGACCAACGGAAAACCGATAGTTAATAAACCAGGTAACATCATTTCTTTCAAAGAAGCTTTCGTAGAGATAGCTACACACTTATCATATTCTGGCTTGCCTGTACCTTCCATAATACCAGGTATCTCTTTAAACTGACGTCTAACTTCCTGTACCATTTCCATCGCAGCTTTACCAACAGCATTCATTGCCAATGCAGAGAATACTACTGGCACCATACCACCAACAAATAACATTGCCAATACCGGAGCTTTAAATATGTTAATACCATCAATACCCGTAAACGTTACATAGGCTGCAAATAATGCCAAAGATGTTAATGCTGCAGAAGCAATGGCAAATCCTTTACCTGTAGCTGCAGTTGTGTTACCTACAGAATCTAATATATCTGTTCTTTCTCTTACGATAGGTTCTTGCTCACTCATTTCGGCAATACCACCTGCATTGTCAGAAATTGGTCCGAAGGCATCAATCGCCAATTGCATAGCTGTAGTTGCCATCATTGCAGAGGCGGCTAAAGCAACTCCGTAAAAACCTGCAAATTCATATGATGACCAAATAGCGGCTGCAAATAAAAGCACAGAAGGGAAAGTAGAAATCATTCCCGTTGCTAAACCTGCAATAATGTTTGTACCCGCACCTGTTGAAGATTGTTGTACAATTTTTAAGATCGGAGACTTCCCTAATCCTGTATAATATTCTGTTACTGAAGAGATCACTGCACCTACTACTAAACCTACCAAAGTGGCATAGAATACACGCATAGATGATATTTCTAAAAGTCCTTCACCAAAGAATTCCATTTTCATGGTTTCAGGTAACATCCATGTAACCAAACCAAAACATGAGATTGCAACCAAAACAATTGATGTCCAGTTACCAATATTCAAAGCACCCATTACCTCAGCTTCTTTGGCATCGTTGCTTTTTATTTTCACCAACATGGTACCGATGATAGATATAATAATACCTGCACCCGCAATTGCCATTGGCAATAATATAGGTCCGATTCCACCAAAGGCATCAGTAATATTACCACCCATATCTTTAATTACATAGTTACCCAACACCATAGCCGCAAGAACTGTTGCAACATAAGAACCAAATAAATCTGCACCCATACCTGCAACATCACCTACGTTATCACCTACATTATCTGCAATTGTAGCTGGGTTACGAGGATCGTCTTCTGGTATACCTGCTTCTACTTTACCTACTAAATCTGCGCCTACATCTGCTGCTTTAGTATAAATACCACCACCAACACGTGCAAACAATGCAATAGACTCAGCACCTAAAGAGAAACCTGCAAGGGTTTCTAAAACTATTGTCATATCCATAGTCGATGTCCAAACACCGCCCATAAAAAATTGAAAGAATATTATAAAGAAGATTGTAAGCCCTAATACTGCTAAACCAGCAACACCAAGTCCCATTACAGTACCACCACCAAAAGAAATTTTCAATGCATTAGGTAAACTGGTACGTGCTGCCTGTGTGGTTCGTACATTGGTCTTGGTTGCGATTTTCATACCTATATTACCTGCGTAGGCAGAAAATACCGCACCAAAAATAAATGCTACTACAATTAGCCAATGTGTTGTTGGCACTACAAAAGAAACAATTGCAAGCAAAATACTCACTACGACTACGAATATAGCCAGAAGCCTATATTCTGCACTTAAAAAGGCAAGGGCGCCTTCATAAATGTGGTCTGATATTTCTTTCATTTTTCCATCTCCGGCATGTTGCTTCAATACCCAAGATCTTTTAATGCCCATGTAAATTAGGCCTAATACTGCCATAAGAATTGGCATGTAAATCATCATTGACTCCATTTAATCTATTTGTTAGTTGTTAGTTCGACTAATGTAGTAAATTAGAATAGAATAAAAAAAGCCACTTTTTATTAAAAAAAGTGGCTCAAATGATGTAAAATATTATTTATATCACAAAAGTGCGCTTCGCTTTGTGCTCACTATCATCATATCTCTTAACACATTCGTGGTAGATTTCGACTGCTTTAGCAGCATCGCTCCACCCACCTGTATCAACTTTTTTCTTTTCTAAATCTTTATATACTTGAAAGAAATGTTCGATTTCTTTTAATCTATGCGGATTCAAATCACTTATATCATTGTTATTGCTCCAGATTGGATCTGAAACTGGTACACAGATAATTTTTTCATCTGGACCTTTCTCATCTGTCATGTGAAATACACCTATAGGCTTTACTTCCATCACCGTCATTGGGTACGTTGGTTCCGTTCCCATTACTAAAACGTCTAATGGATCTTTATCCAACGCTAAAGTTTCAGGTATGAATCCGTAATCACCAGGATACATCATTGAAGAAAACAACATACGGTCAAAACGAATTTTATGTAAATCAAAATCGTATTCGTACTTGTTTCTACTTCCTTTCGGAATTTCTATTAAAACATCAAAGGTTAAGCCATTTGCTGCTGCCATATTAAAAATTGTTTAATTTATAGTTTCTTATGAAACGTTACTAAGTTGTTATAATTGTAAAAATTAATCGAATTAAAAGACAAATCCAAACGTACCGGTTACACCGAACTTTCTTGCATCGGGATTTTCTAAATAATTTCCTCTAAAATTGAAATCTAATCTGAATACTTTAAATATGTTCCCTATTCCAAAAGAATATTCATAGTATATTTTTTCTGACGGGGCACGTAATGGCGTATTTACTGTTGCTGGCGCACTTAGTGCTATATTTTCATCAGACAAATCTCCCCATACTCCGCGAACAGCTACTATTTCTCTTAAATTATATTTTCTCAAGAACGGAATTCTAGAGAAAAATCGACCATTAAAGTTATGTTGTAAATGAACAGCTGCATAGGTATCTGTCACAAATTCATAAAAATCTAAATTTGGGAATGTACCATAATTAGAGAAAAAGGTTTGATTACCAGGCACTACACTCAACAGACCCAAAGGAACCTCACCAAATGTTTTACCAAGCTCTACTGTACTCAACAATCTACCAAAACCACCTAGTTGCCATGGTTGGCTATATGAAAACTGAAGCTTGTCGTAATCAAAATCACTATTCATCACTCCCTTTGTTCCCTTTGTATAATTCAATAATATAGTACTGTAGGTATCATTTACATCTCTACGCTCTACCCCAAAACCTATCGTTTTCTTACCCGGTGTATATAGTACCAATGCATTAAAATCGAATTGACGTATTTCTGATGAAACCCCTGTTGGAGATTCTGGATTTACATAATCTAAACTAAAATCACCGGGCAGTGCAGAACTTAAAGTTCTAAAAGTACCCCCTACAGATAATTTTAAATTAGTAAGTGGCTCTATTTCAAAATTAAGTGCACTCAAATTAATATTCGTTAATCTATTATTTGCACCTACCGTTAATAAAGAAGAAGAAGCAATACTACGACCTAAGACATCATTGGTTGCCGTTAGGCTAACACCGAGCTGCTCTATATCTCTACGGTTACCACCAGAGACGATTAATCTGCTATTTTTATCTAACAGCATTTTACCCGCCAAGCCGTGTTTAAATTTATGATCTTTGAATCCGTATGCAGTGTATCCTTCTATTCGCCAAAGATCGTTTTGCCCATAGTAGGTTCTCGCTCCAAGTCGCACTCGTGCGCCTTCTGCTGTATTGTATCCGAAGAAATCATAAACAGACCCTAGGTCTAAGTTCCATTTATCTACTTCTACATAGCCAGATCCTAAAATACTTACAAAATTATAATAGGTTTTAAATTTGGGTACCGTTTTAAGGGTGTCGAGCAACTTATAAATACCCTGCTCATCTTTATTTAAACTTTCTAACCTGTTCTGTTCCCAAAAGGCATCGTCTTTAATTATCTGTGTAACATCTAACGGGTTTCTATCTTTTTTATAGACCTCTCTTGGCTTAACCTTATTGAACTCGTAATTATCATATACACTTGTTCGCTTTCCGTACAACCCTTTTGATTCTTCTTTTTTGTTGAAACTGAAATCACTCAACATATAATCGCGTTTCAAAAGAAACACTGAATCATTCATTACTTCAAAATCTTGCTCAATGTAGATTTCTTTTACCCAGTTGATATTGGCACTTTTGGTAACTTGAAGATTAATGTTTTTTACTGCCCAAGTAGAATCATTTACCCAAAAATCTCCTTTAAAAGTTAATTCGTTTTTACGACGTGGATAGTATACAATATTATAACACCACTTATTATCTATAAAAGCACTATCTCGAAGGGCATAATTATATACATCTACTCCGGTTTTTGATAGCGGACTAGTGAAACTTTTATCGAAAAATTTCAGGTAATTATTATAGACATCATACTCTTGATATAAGTCTTGTACAAATGCTATGATCGCTTGATTATTTTCGAATCCGGAATTCTTATTACCTAAAACTTCCTCTTTCTCTTCTTTGATTTTGTTATCTCCATAAATTTTAGAAAAAGTCTCGTTTAAGAAAATTGGCAAGTATGTTTTACCCGTTATACGCGAAGTATCTAAATCTTGAAAAACAAATTCGAGTCCTTTAAAGACCTTACTTTTTATAAGCGAACTATCTATCGTATTTAAATCGAACTCTACTTTTTCATACTTATCAAAAGCATATTGATCAAACTGCCGAACACCGTTCTGGCGTTTTTTTGACCAAATTTTACGAAGAATATCTACCGCAGGATTATTCTTTTTAGATTGCTTGCCGGCTATCAATACCACTTCATTTAACTGCTCTGCAGCTTCAACCATGGTTATTTCTAAGTCATAGGCAACTTTAGAATCTAACTGAAGTTCATAATCTGTATAACCGATAAACGATATAATTACTATAGGATATTCATTTTCAGACTCTATATAAAAACGACCATCATCATTTGTAATGGTACCTTCTGTAGAATTTTTAAAGAATACGTTAGCGAAGGATACAGGCTCACCCTGCTCATCAATGACAATACCACCAATTTTGGTCTGACCTTGAGCTATGAACATACATAGACTTAAGAATATGAAAATTATCCCTCTCATTAAAATTCGTCGTTCAATAAAAAATTTTGTCGCAAATAACATGCTAATAAAAAAAGCTTCTCCAGACTTGGTCGGAGAAGCTAAAGTACTTTACAAAAGTAAATCTTTTATTTGTATAAAACTCTTTTAACAGCCTCAACCACATCTTTATGATTTGGTAACCACTCTGCCAATAGTACAGGAGAATATGGCGCTGGTGTATCTGCAGTGTTTATTTTAACAACTGGTGCATCTAAATAATCAAATGCATGTGCTTGTATATGATATGTAATTTCTGTTGCTACATTACCAAATGGCCAAGCTTCTTCTAAAATCACCAAACGGTTTGTCTTCTTAACAGATTTCAAAATTGCTTCGTAATCTAAAGGCTTTACCGTACGTAAATCGATAATCTCACAGCTAATACCTTCTTTTTCCAATTCATCGGCAGCCTTATCAGCCTCCTTAATAATCTTACCAAAAGAAACAATAGTAACGTCTTTACCTTCTCTACGAATATCTGCAACACCTAATGGAATAGTGTAATCACCTTCTGGCACTTCACCTTTATCACCATACATTTGCTCAGACTCCATAAATATTACAGGGTCATTATCGCGTATTGCAGCTTTCAATAATCCTTTTGCATCTGCTGGGTTAGATGGTACAACTACTTTTAAACCCGGACAGTTGGCATACCAACTCTCAAAAGCTTGTGAGTGCGTCGCCGCCAATTGACCTGCAGAACCTGTAGGACCTCTAAATACTATAGGACAAGGAAATTGCCCACCAGACATTTGTCTGATCTTTGCAGCGTTATTTATAATTTGATCAATACCTACCAACGCAAAGTTGAAGGTCATGAACTCTATAATAGGTCTATTACCGGTCATTGTCGAACCAACGCCTATACCTGCAAAACCAAGTTCTGATATTGGAGTATCAATAACCCTCTTTGGGCCAAACTCATCCAACATACCCTTGGAAGCCTTATATGCGCCATTATATTCCGCTACCTCTTCACCCATCAAATAGATAGATTCATCCTTCCTCATTTCTTCGGACATGGCCTCAGCTATTGCTTGCCTAAATTGTAGTGTTTTCATGTATGGTAAATATTATTCTTTGTTATATGCTAGAAAGCAAGCAAAAATATGAAATATAATATCAAAAAATAGAATGCCAGATTTAAAAAAAGTTATAAAATTTACTATGCATGCATAGTAAATTAGGATTTAAATAGCTATCTTCGTCTTCATTGATATAAAGTTTTTTAAACATGAAGATATTAGTTTGCATAAGTAATGTTCCAGACACTACGTCTAAGATAAATTTCACAGATGGCGATACCAAATTTGACACCAACGGTGTACAGTTTGTAATAAATCCGAATGATGAATTCGGTTTAACAAGAGCTATGTGGTTTAAAGAAAAACAAGGCGCTACAGTGCATATTGCTACTGTTGGCGGTCCAACTGTTGAACCTACAATGCGTAAGGCACTTGCCATTGGCGCAGATGAAGCATTTAGAATCAACACAGAACCTACTGACGGATTTTCTGTTGCTCAACAACTTGCTGAAGTTGTTAAGAACGGAGGTTACGATTTAGTAATCGGCGGTAGAGAATCTATTGATTATAATGGTGGTATGGTACCAGGTATTTTGGCTTCTTTAACCAACATGAATTTCATCAATTCTTGTATAAATCTTGATATTGACGGAAACAATGTTACTGCCTTTAGAGAAATCGATGGTGGTAAAGAAAAATTAAGTAGCTCATTACCTTTAGTAGTAGGCGGACAAAAAGGTCTTGTTGAAGAAAGTGATTTACGTATACCTAATATGCGTGGTATTATGATGGCAAGAAAGAAAAGTCTTTCTGTTCTTGAACCGGTTGACGCAATCAAAGCTACCGAAGATAAAAAATTCGACAAGCCGGCTTCAAAAGGTCAGGTTAAACTTGCTGATAGTGTGGATCAATTGATCGACCTATTACATAATGAGGCAAAAGTCATTTAATAACCTATTTATTAGGTAATCATTAAAAACAAAAAAGATGTCAGTTTTAGTATATACAGAATCAGAACAAGGAAAATTTAAGAAGAATGCGTTAGAGGTCGCCTCTTATGCTTCTGCAGTTGCCAAAATGATGGGCACAACTGTTACCGCAATAGCTTTCAACACTACCGAGGGTGAATCTCTTGGTGAGTACGGAGTTTCTAAAGTGATGAACGTTAAAGACGGTTCATTAGAAACTTTTAATGCTGGTGCTTTCGCAGCATCTATTGCTGAAGCAGTAAAAAGCACAGATGCAAAGGTTGTTATTTTGAGCTCAAGTACAGACACAAAGTATTTAGCACCTTTATTAGCTGCCAAATTATCTGCAGGTTACGCACCGAATGTAGTTCAGGCGCCAGATAGCACTTCGCCGTTTATGGTTAAAAGAACTGCTTTCAGTAATAAAGGTTTTGCACACACTCAAATAGATACAGATATTAAAATAGTAGGTGTATCTAATAATGCCTTTGGTGCTCATGAAAACAAGACAGCAATTTCTGTTGAAGAAATAAGTGGTGCTGCCGATGCTGCTACAAATGATACCAAATCTGTTGAAATAGATAAAGTTGTCGGTAAAGCTACTATAGCAGATGCTGATATTGTTGTTTCTGCAGGTAGAGGTATGAAAGGACCGGAAAACTGGGGAATGATAGAAGAATTAGCAGATATTTTAGGCGCTGCAACAGCTTGCTCAAAACCAGTATCTGATCTTGGATGGAGACCTCACGGCGAGCATGTTGGACAAACAGGAAAGCCTGTAGCAAGTAATCTTTACATTGCCATCGGTATCTCTGGAGCGATTCAACATTTAGCAGGTGTAAGCGCTTCCAAAACAAAAGTTGTAATCAATAATGACCCTGAAGCACCTTTCTTTAAAGCTGCTGATTACGGTATTGTTGGCGACGCCTTTGAAGTAGTTCCTCAATTGATTGAAAAATTAAAGGATTTTAAAGCACAAAACGGGTAATTTTTTGTTATTTTGTGCCCCTTAAAGGGCTGTTCGCATAGTTGGAACCCCAAGTATTCGAACAGCCTTTTTTAGTTAAAAACCTATGAGTCTAGTACGATTAAAAATAAAAGGTATCTCTTACAGCCAAACTCAGAACGGAGCTTATGCTCTTATTTTGAATGAAGTTGAAGGCGATAGAAAATTACCTATAGTCATTGGCGCTTTTGAAGCTCAATCCATAGCAATTGCTTTGGAGAAAGAGATAAAGCCACCAAGACCACTTACACACGACCTATTTAAAAATTTCTCCGACAGGTTTGATATTGTTATCAAACAGGTGATTATACATAAATTGGTAGATGGTGTATTTTACTCTAGCATTATTTGCGAAAGAGATGGTATTGAAGAAATCATAGATGCAAGAACTAGTGATGCCATTGCCTTGGCATTACGTTTCAATGCCCCTATATTCACCTATAAGACTATTTTGGACAAAGCTGGTATTTTCTTGAAATTCTCTTCTAAAGAGAAAGATCAAAAAGATAACGATGATAGTATTATGGTCGATGAGATTTTGCAAGAAGGCGAAACTATAGAAATAGAGTCTGGTGCAAGCGATGGCTACACAGAACTTACTATAGATGAATTGGAAGCAGAATTAAAAAAGGCAGTCACCAACGAAGACTACGAAAAGGCGGCAAAACTGAGAGATGAAATCTCTAAACGCAACTAAACACTAAATTACAGTTTATGAAAAAGGGCAAATGGTTGCTATTTTTTGCACTAATTCTTACCACAATTACTTTTGCTCAAGACGTAGACGTAACTCAAACGATACAAGATACCACTGATACAATTTTAGTTGAAGATGTTGCTACTGCTGGTGTTATGGGAATGGAAGTCAATGAAGGATTTTCTTTCAACAGCCTCGGAAGAGGAGTTTTAG
Organism: Maribacter sp. BPC-D8; assembly: GCF_035207705.1. NCBI lineage: Bacteria > Pseudomonadati > Bacteroidota > Flavobacteriia > Flavobacteriales > Flavobacteriaceae > Maribacter > Maribacter sp. BPC-D8. Next base: position 4,665,508 of record NZ_CP128187.1, on the reverse strand, counting down.
GCATGGCAGTCTTATTATTTTTAGCCTTTTTATTCAGCTCTAACAGAAGAGCTATTAATTGGAAAACTGTTGGTATAGGTCTGGCCCTTCAATTGGTTATTGCCATTGGCGTTCTTAAAATACCTTTCGTACAATTAGTTTTTGAACAAATAGGAAGAATCTTTGTCAGTATACTAGAATTTACACGTGCGGGTAGTAAATTCCTATTTGAAGGTTTAGTTGTCGATACCGGTACTTTCGGATATATTTTTGCTTTTCAAGTATTACCTACAATCATATTTTTCTCAGCTTTAACATCTCTACTGTTTTATTTAGGATTCATACAAAAAATAGTAAAATGGCTTGCATGGGCACTTTCCAAAACATTGGGTATTTCAGGACCAGAAAGTCTTTCTGTAGCTGGAAACATATTTCTTGGACAAACAGAAGCACCTCTTTTAATAAAAGCATACCTAGAAAAAATGACCAAATCAGAAATTCTGTTGGTCATGATTGGTGGTATGGCAACCGTTGCCGGTGCAGTTTTAGCTGCTTATATCGGGTTCTTAGGGGGTGAAGATGAATTGCTACAGTTGGTATTTGCCAAACATTTATTGGCTGCCTCTGTTATGGCTGCTCCTGGAGCCATTGTAATTTCTAAAATTTTATATCCACAAACCGAAGAAGTAAATAGTGATGTTCACGTCTCTTCTGAAAAAATTGGCGCCAACGTATTAGACGCAATTGCAAACGGAACTACTGAAGGACTAAGACTAGCCGTTAACGTAGGTGCTATGCTTTTAGTTTTCGTAGCCATTATTGCAATGGTCAACGGTATTCTAGAGTGGACAGGAGATTTCACACATTTAAATAGCTGGATAGCTGAAAACACCGCGTATTCTAAATTCTCTCTTGAAGCAATTCTGGGTACTATATTCGCCCCTTTAATGTGGTTAATTGGCGTAGCCAATGAAGACATTATGCTCATGGGTCAATTATTAGGTATTAAATTAGTAGCAAGTGAATTTGTAGGTTATATACAATTAGCAGAGCTTAAGGATCTTAGCACCTTACCACATTTAAAGTTCAATAAGTCTGTTATTATGGCCACTTATATGCTATGTGGTTTTGCAAACTTCGCTTCAATAGGTATTCAAATTGGCGGTATTGGATCACTAGCACCAGGACAAAGAAAGACTTTATCTGAATTCGGAATGAAAGCAGTTCTTGGTGGTTCTTTAGCATCATTACTTTCTGCAACTATTGCAGGTATGATTTTAGGGTAAATGCCCCCTAACCCCCAAAAGGGGAACACTTATTATTTCGTTGATAATTATTGATAACTGAGAAGTTATTCTACTGTTTTAAATATCATCTTTCTTTATTTTTGAAGTAACAATAATCTTTACTCCGTAAGAGAACTACATATAGGACTCAGGGAGCTCTATTCTTATGAAACAATATCACGACTTACTTAATCACGTATTAACTGAAGGAAACCAAAAGGGTGACCGCACAGGAACCGGAACTAAAAGTGTTTTTGGGTATCAGATGAGATTTGACCTCAGCGAAGGTTTCCCAATGGTGACCACCAAAAAATTACATTTAAAATCTATTGTATATGAACTACTTTGGTTTTTAAAAGGTGATACCAATATAAAGTATTTACAAGAAAACGGCGTTCGTATCTGGAACGAATGGGCTGATGAAAACGGAGATCTAGGTCCGGTTTATGGTCATCAATGGCGTAATTGGAACGATGATGAAATTGATCAAATTAAAGAAGTAGTACATTCTTTAAAAACCAACCCTAACAGCAGAAGAATGTTAGTGTCTGCTTGGAACCCTAGCGTATTGCCAGACACCTCTAAATCATTTTCTGAGAATGTTTCTAATGGTAAAGCCGCTTTACCACCTTGCCATGCATTCTTTCAATTTTATGTTGCCGATGGTAAATTGTCTTGCCAATTATACCAACGTAGTGCAGATATCTTCTTAGGTGTACCCTTCAATATTGCATCTTACGCATTATTTACAATGATGATGGCTCAGGTTTGTGGCTATGAAGCTGGCGATTTTATTCATACTTTCGGTGACGCCCATATTTACAATAATCATATGGAGCAGGTTGAATTACAATTAAGTAGAGAACCTAAAGCATTGCCTAAAATGAAAATGAATCCGGAAGTGAAAGATATTTTTGATTTCAAATTCGAAGATTTTGAATTGGTAGATTATAATCCACATCCTCATATAAAAGGGAAAGTAGCTATTTAAACTATGAAAATAAAAGCATCAATTTTACTTATCGTTTGTACTTTCATTTCAATGAATTGTTTTTCACAAGACGATTCTATTTATTTTCCACAAGAAGAAATAGTCATTGATGAGTGTGCAGATGCTTTAGATAAAAATGATTGCTTAAGTCTTAAAGTTGAGGAAGAGGTACTTGTTATTCTCGAAGATTTATTCAAAAAGAGAAATCAGGAAATCGACACTTTAAAAACAAGTATCAGATTTAATTTAAATGATTTGAATCAAATCAATGATGAAAGAATTTACACTTACATCAATGATAAAAAACTGAATAAAAAATTCTCTAAAGAACTCAATCAAAGAATTGCTGAATTGCATGTTTTAAGAGTCGACAATAAAAAACCTATAAAGGATAGACCTAAATACGTCTTGAAATACGATTACCTTACAAACGATAATCTTTTAAAAAAAATTCCTCTAGATAGTAGTTCTACTTTCAAAGGTGGTGTTATTGAAGAAGTTCCTTTATTCCCAAATCAGACAAGGGTAGATGATTTAACAGATAGAAGAACCTTTAATTCACTTATGCAACAGCATATTGGTTCTAACTTTAATTATCCTAAAGAAGCCATAGCAAAAAGGGTCAGCGGCAGAGTAAGCATCATGTTCACTATTGACAAAGAAGGCAATGTTGGTGACATTAAAACAAAAGGTCCTGCACCAATTTTAGAAAACGAAGCTCGAAGAATTATTTCATTACTGCCAAAATTTCAAATAGGAAGCCAAAATGGTGTACCTAAAAAGGTTCCATACTCCATTCCTATTAACTTCAAGCTTTAATAGTATCAATTTCTTAATTTATCAGGTTAAACTCAATTGATCATTTTTATTTAACTTTCCATAAAAATTGTTTTCATGGTTAGTACTGATACGTTCTTAGATTTCTTTTTAGAAACCAGAGAGCATACCGAGGCTATTTGCAAGCCTCTAGAAATTGAAGATTATGTGGTACAACCTATCGTTGACGCCTCTCCACCAAAATGGCACCTAGGTCATACGACTTGGTTTTTTGAAGAATTTATTCTTAAATCATACGACAAGGCTTATACAGTTTTTGATGACGATTTCTCGTTTGTATTTAACAGCTACTACGAAACTATAGGTAAACGTGTGGTACGTGCAGACCGAGGTAATTTGTCTAGACCTTCAGTAAAAAAGGTTTATGAATACAGACATTATGTAACTCAAGCAATGAAGAGGCTGTTAGCATCTAATGATGACAAAACTTTATTAAACGTTCTAGAAATAGGAATACATCACGAAAAGCAACATCAAGAATTACTTCTTACAGATATTAAATATATTCTCGGGAACAACCCGTTATTACCTAAATACTCAGACACTTTTGAAGAATTTACCATTGAGAAAGACACTCAAAGATGGATAGATATGAGTGAGGGAATTTATGAAATAGGTCATAATTCTACTGACTTCTGTTTTGACAATGAATTAGGAAGACATAAAGTATATCTTCATGACTATCAAATATCGAACAAACTCGTTACCAATGCCGAATATATTGAATTCATTAAAGCAGGCGGATACAAACGTTTCGACCTTTGGCATGCCGCTGGATGGGATTGGGTACAGCAAAACCAAGTAACATCTCCATTATACTGGCACGAAATAGATGGAATATGGCATTACTATAGCCTTAATGGATTAACTGAAGTTGATTTAGACGCGCCTGTTACCCATATTTCTTATTTTGAAGCATTTGCCTTTGCTCAATACAAAGGATGTCGCCTACCTACTGAATTTGAGTGGGAAGCCGCTCAGGAACAATTTAATTGGGGACAACGTTGGGAATGGACAGAAAGTGCCTACCTACCCTACCCTAATTATAAAAAAGTTGATGGAGCTTTAGGTGAATACAACGGTAAATTTATGGTTAACCAAAAAGTACTTAGAGGTAGCTCAATAGCAACACCTATTAAACACGCAAGGCACACCTATCGCAACTTTTTTTCAACCGATTTAAAATGGCAGTTTACCGGTATAAGGTTAGCCAAATAATTACGACAGATTACGTATGCGAGACACTAAGACGACACTCACCAATACAAGTGAATTTGAAAAAGAAGTTCACCAAGGTTTGACTGACAACCCTAAGCATTTGTCATCAATGTATTTTTACGACAAAAAGGGAGATAAGCTTTTTCAAGATATTATGGCAATGCCCACTTACTATCTTACCGATTCTGAGTATGAAATACTTAACAACAATAAAGAAGAAATCTCAAATCTGTTTACCGGTTTTGGATCATTTGACTTAATTGAACTTGGTGCTGGAGATGGCAAAAAGACCAAAATTTTATTAAAAGAATTCAGCGACCAAAAAATCGATTTCACTTATGTACCCAATGATATAAGCGACAACGCATTAAGTCAATTACAGCATTCTATTGAAAAAGAATTACCAGAAGTACAAGTTAAACCTTTTCAAGGAACATATTTTGAGGCGCTTAAAGAAATAAGCAATCGCGAGAACAGAAAAATAATTTTGTTTTTAGGTTCTAATATTGGCAACTTAGAGCATGAGCAGGCAGTTGTTTTTATGAATAAGATTCAACAGCTAATGCAACCTGAAGACTTATTGTTCATGGGGTTTGATCAAAAGAAAAATCCACAGACCATATTAGATGCTTATAACGATAAAGAAGGGGTTACTGCTGCTTTCAATAAAAATGTTCTTGATAGAATAAATACCGAACTAAATGCAAACTTTGATTTAAAGCAGTTTTTACATTGGGAAGTCTATAACCCCGAAACAGGAACCGCAAAGAGTTACTTAGTTTCAAAAATTGAACAGACTGTACAAATTAAAAATTTAGAGCTGACCGTCGATTTTAAGCAATGGGAAACTATACACACTGAAATTTCACAAAAGTACGATGATGAAATAATTACTTGGCTTGCTAAAGAATCTGGTTTAAAAATGGTCACTTCATATGAATCAACTTCATTTGGTTATAAAAACTGTGTATTTAAAAAGAATTAGATTACACTATAAAATAGTGTCAAAAAAAAAGCCTGCTATGTAAAATAGCAGGCTTTCTATATTTAAATACTATTTTTTTACAATTCTAATACAGCATTCTCAGAACCTGCGAAATCATTCCATTGGTAACGATCAGCCTCACTGTCATTTACATATTCTCCATCAACAATGTATTTGAATTCATATGAATTCTCTTTTGGAAGATCAAAAGTGCCCTTGAAAGAGCCATTCTTTTGTTTCTTCAATGTGCTCGTTTTTGCATTCCAGTTATTGAAATCGCCTACAACAGCTACTTTTTTTGCATCGTCTGCAGGTACTGTAAAAGTAACCTTACATACTGGCTTAGTTTTTAAATATTTTTTTGCAATTGCCATGATATTAAATTTAATATTTAAGACAAAACTAGTACAATAAAATACTCATTTACAACACATAAGAGATTTTTATCAAATCCTTAATATTTAAGCTTTTTATAGATGTACTACGAAATTTTATCCTACAAAACTACTTTATTCTGAATAGCTACTTTCCTGTTTTTAAGATTTTTACAATTGCATCTATTTCTGCTTCTGTATTATAGAAATGAAAACTTAAACGAACTCCGTCGCCTCTTTGGGCACAAAACACATCATTATCTATTAGTTTTTGATAAGTAGCTTCGTTTGCTTTGATGTTAAAAATGGTACTATGCTGGTTTCTTCCCGAAACCTCATCAGATAATAGTCCTAGTTTTTGAAATTCTGATTTTGCCTTTTCTGATAATTTACGGTTGTGTTCTGTTATTTTATCCATCCCTATTCTTTCAAAAAAATCTAGAGAAAACTTTAAACTCCCAAAAATCAGCGATGACAGATGACCTGGCTCGAATTTCTTAGCAAATCTAATTTCATCTTTTTTATCAAAATCTCCGTCGGCAGCATTAAAGCCAATATTATTTATCGAAAACTCATTTTTAACTTGATCCGAAAACAACATAAATCCGTTACCATAACCAGCCAATAACCACTTATAAGCACTAGCACCCAAAACATCAATACCTGAGTTATCAAAATCAAAGCTAGAACTACCACAAAACTGGGTACCATCTACCATGATAATCAAATCAGGATTTTGTTTTTTCAATTCTTTTAAGAAATCCAGATTAATAGCAAAACCGTCTAACCACTGCACCAAGCTTAAAGCAAGTACCTCGATTTTCTGACTTGATATTGTTTCTTGAATACGCTCTTCTAAATCGGTAGTCATAGATATATAGGAAATCTCAAAATCTCTATTCTCAAAACTCCAATTAAGAGAAGGGTAATCATTCTCAACAAGTAGCACCTTTTTCTTCGCATTCAATCCTTCCAACAACACATTAAGTCCTGATGAAAAGTTACTAACTAATGCTACGTTCTCTCGTTTACAATTAAAGAACTTACCAACAGTAGTACGCGTACCTGAAATTACCTTTAAAGATTGCTCGCGCATATCGCTACCATCTAATAAAAAGTCTAGATCATGCTCTTGCCGCCATTCTAACAAAGAATCATACAGCAAACCATACACTGCGGTGTTCGCATAAATACCTTTTCTTAAAACTGGGAATTCTTTTCTAAATTTTTCCATTGATTATAGCGTATAATACATTTCCTGTATCTTTATACCAAAGATAGGAAGAGTATGTTTTCTAGAAATAAAAATACCTCCAAATTAGATTTAGAGCAGCATGAGCTATTAGAGAATGCTCAAAAAAGGGTTAAACAAAAAAAACGCCTTTACACGCATTTCGTAGTATTTTTAGTTGGTAGTGTTTTCTTGGTGCTTATCAATAAAATATTAAAATACGGACAAGAATATAATTGGTTCGTTTGGGCTATTACCTTTTGGGGATTTCTATTTGTTCTACACATTTTCAATGTCTTTGTCACCAATAAATTTATGGGTAATGACTGGGAACGTTCACAACGTGAGAAATTAGTAGCGAAGCAAAAGAAACGCATTGCTGAAATGGAGAAAGAAATTGAACAGGAAATAAAACTACCTACCGCAATTGAACCCGAACCTAAAAAAAAACTACTTTGAGCACACTTATAATGATAGCTGCGGCAGCAGAAAACAACGCTTTAGGCAAAGACAACGATTTGCTTTGGCATTTACCAGATGATTTTAAAAGATTCAAGAAATTAACGTCTGGTCATAAAATTATAATGGGCAGAAAAACATATGAAAGTTTCCCTAAGCCTTTACCAAACAGAACCCATATCATCATTACCAGAGATAAAAATTACTCGGTAGACTATAATGAATGTAAAGTAGTGCACTCTTTAGATGAAGCAGTAGATTTAGTGGGAAATGAAATTGCCTTTATAATTGGTGGCGGAGAAATTTACAAGCAAGGTGAAAAGCATTCTGACAAAATAGAACTTACCCGTGTGCATGCTACTTTTGAAGATGCCGATACCTTTTTTCCAGAAATTGATGAGAACTATTGGATGCTAACAAACCAAGAGTTTCACCCAACAGACGAAAAACACAAGTTATCATTCACTTATTTAACCTACGTCAAAAAAGAAAATACGCTTAAAAGTCTTTAAAAGAAACGGTGTACTTTGGCTTAGCGGACTCTAAAATCGAAGCAAGTACTTTTTCATCACCATTCGTATAAAATTGATGAATACCAACATTTGTAGAATTGGTCAACAACTCGTTTTTGGCTAAAACTGTTTTTGTTTGTCGCGCCACTGCCTGACCAGAGTCAATTATAGTTACATTTTCTGGTAGCATTTTTTTCAATAGCGGAATTAAATATGGGTAATGCGTACAGCCCAAAACAAGATAATCCATTCCCTTTTCAAGCATAGGTTTTATATACCCCTCTAACAAATGGTATAATTCATCGCCTTGAAGGTTTCCGTTCTCAATCATCTCTACCAAACCGGTGCCTCGTTGTTCTAAAACAGTAATACCAGCAGCATGATTTTTTGAGGTACTATGAAATAGACTACTCGACAAAGTCCCCTTAGTAGCTAAAACACCCACAATCTTAGATTTAGTATTTATAGCCGCAGGTTTTAGTGCTGGCTCAATACCTATAAAAGGAACAGTATAATTTGCCCTTAAATAATCAATAGCGTTTGTCGTTGCCGTATTACAGGCAACGACTATAATTTTACAACCTTGGCTTAATAAATATTCGGTGTTCTTTATACTCAGCTCTAAAATTCGTTCTTCAGATTTTTCTCCATAAGGCGCATTCTTACTATCTGCCAAATAAATGCATTTTTCATTAGGTAAAAGCTCTTGTATTTCTCCCCAGATAGAAGTGCCGCCAATACCAGAATCGAAAATACCTATTTGCCTATCGTCCATATTATTTAAACACTTCTGTTATAGGTTTACCAGTTGTTCCGTTCGGAAAAGATATACCTAACAACGCTGAAATGGTTGGTGCAATATCAGGAATCTCTGTTCTGTTAACTGTAGAACCTGGCTTAATACCCATACCATAAAACAATAACGGTGCATGTGTATCATAAATTTGTGGTGAACCATGTGTAGAACCTGTTGTACCATAAGAAATAAATCCTGGTTTAAATACTACTAATACATCACCCGATCTCCTTTGACTATAGCCATTCTGTAAGATATAAGGAACACCATGGGTGTAATTTGTACTCCACATTTGATTCGCTGTATACACTCTATCTATTGCATCATAACCTAAATATTCTTGAGCAATTTCAACTTGTACATCAGCTAAGCTTAGGTCTAGATTTTTTACAATTTTATGATCTAAGAATATTTGATTGTTAGAAACGTTTTTAATAATATCTTCTGTACCATACTTGTACTGTAGAAATTCGCTCAATCTCTTTTTATTAGCAGCTGTATCTACGTAACCAGCTGGTATTTTTTCACTTTTTAAATACGTCGGAACCTCAACAGCCGCATGATCAGCTGTCAAAAATAAAGTATACTCCCCTTCGCCAACATTCTTATCCAATGCTTTGAATAACCTTTCTAAATCTGCATCTAACCTTAAATAAGTATCTTGAACTTCTTTAGAATTAACGCCGTACATATGCCCTACATAATCGGTACTTGAAAAACTTACCGCTAGAAAATCTGTTATATCGTCTTTACCCAAACCCTCTTGTTTCAATGCCTCAATAGCAAAATCTGCAGTCAAGGAATTACCAAAAGGTGTTGCCTTTATAATATCAAAATCTTTTGTCTTATCTAGCAATGCAGGAGTATTATGAGGGAATGAAGTTGTAGTTTCTCCTTCAAATTTTCCTTCAAAAAGGTTATTATCAGTTCCACTCTCTTTGTATTCCTTAATATCTTTTAACGTATTCCATTCTCTTTTATAAGATTGTGCCGTACCCGATGAATTAAAATCATTAACCCATTTTGGAAGTTGACTCATGTAATAAGAACTTGTTATCCAATTCCCTTCATTTGCTCCATGAAACCAATAAGCTGCATTAGCAGTATGCCCACCAGGTAAAACTGCACCTCTATCCTTTAAGGCTATGGCTATAGTCTTGCCTTGCATTTGGCTACTTAAACGCACTTCGTCTGTTATAGTTGTAACATCCATACGGTGTGGTGACATTTGCCCAGCATCTGCCGTAGTCCCTACCGAAGTATAGGTGTCATCACTAGCACAATACACACTTGCATCAATCTCTTTATCGTACCAATTATTACCGATTATTCCGTGCACTGCAGGTGTAGTACCCGTATACACAGATGTGTGCCCAGGTCCCGTACTTGTAGGCGCATAGTTGAAATGGTTGTTTTTACAATTGAACCCTTGTTCTACAAGTCTTTTGAATCCATCATTTCCAAAATGATCATAAAAACGTGTTATATAATCATAACGCATTTGGTCAACTACAATACCAACCACCAATTTTGGTTTTACCCTTAAAAGGTCATCATTTGTATTTTCCTTATTTTTCTTTTGAGCGTTTAAGGCGTTCACCAATAACATCGTGCTTACAAATAAAGAAGCAACAAAATATTTTTTCATTTTCATACGGATAGGATTGTTACACAAATGTAAAATAATTTACATCTTTAAAGATTAAACGGAGGTTAAATCAGGTCCTTTATTGTTATTTTTACGGTAAGAAATATATTTTCAATCAATGAACTATTTAGCATCTGTAGGGAGCTATGCAATTATGATCCGCGAGGTTTTTAAAAAACCTACGAAATGGAGAATAATGAAGTCCCTTATATTCAAGGAAATAGATGAGTTGATATTTAGCTCATTGGGTATTATTATATTCATTTCCTTTTTTATCGGTGCCGTTGTAGCCATACAAACAGCACTTAATCTCACCAACCCATTAATACCGCGAAATCTAATTGGTTTTGCAACTCGCCAATCTGTAATATTAGAATTTGCACCTACTTTCGTATCTATAATAATGGCCGGTAAAGTGGGCTCCTACATTACATCTAGTATTGGCACCATGCGTGTAACCGAACAAATAGATGCTTTAGAGGTAATGGGCGTAAATTCATTAAATTACTTAGTATTCCCTAAGATTATTGCAATGCTTTTTTACCCTTTCGCTATTGCAATTTCTATGTATGTTGGAATATTCGGTGGATGGATGGCTGGAGTTTTCGGCGGATTTTTAACTAGCGAAGATTTTATAACAGGACTACAATCAGATTTTGTTCCTTTTCATATTGCATATGCATTTGTTAAGACCTTGATTTTTGCCTTTGTGATTGCAACAATACCATCGTTTCATGGATTTTATATGCGCGGCGGAGCTTTAGAGGTTGGTAAGGCAAGTACGACAGCGTTCGTTTGGACGAGTGTTGTAATTATTATACTCAACTACATATTAACCCAACTTTTGCTAGGATAATGATAGAAGTACGAGACATACATAAATCTTTTGGTGATGCTCATATCCTTAAAGGGGTTACGACTACATTCGAAAAAGGAAAAACTAATTTAATCATTGGGCAAAGTGGATCAGGTAAAACTGTTTTCCTTAAATGTCTTTTAGGATTATTCATCCCCGAGGAAGGCGATATTGTCTATGACGGAAAATTATATGCTGACCTTAGCGATAACGAGAAACGCGATTTAAGACAAGAAATGGGTATGGTATTTCAAGGTAGCGCCCTTTTTGATAGTATGTCGGTCGAAGGTAATGTAATGTTCCCTCTAGAAATGTTTACCAAGCAGTCTAAATCTGAAATGAAAGACCGTGTAGATGCGGTTTTAAAAAGAGTAAACCTAATTGATGCACATCATAAATTTCCATCTGAGATTTCTGGTGGTATGCAAAAACGTGTGGCTATTGCTCGTGCTATAGTTATGAATCCGAAATATCTTTTTTGCGATGAACCTAATTCTGGTTTAGACCCTAAGACGGCTATTCTTATTGACAACCTTATCAAAGAAATTACTGAAGAGTATAATATTACTACCGTAATAAATACTCATGATATGAACTCGGTAATGCAAATTGGCGAAAAAATAACCTTCCTAAAAGACGGTCTCTTAGAATGGGAAGGAACTAAAAACGAAATCTTCAAAACCGATAATGAAGCGGTAACTAATTTTGTTTATTCATCTGATCTTTTCAAAAAGGTACGCCAAATGTATATTCAAGAACAAAACTAACCCTACTCTGTAGGCACCTCTTTAATCTGAATATTCTTATTACTCAATCTTAGACGCAACCAATCTTGCAGCTTGCTCATATCTTTAACTGTTTCTGCTCTTTTGGCTTCCTTTTTCCAAGTGACTTCAAATAATGGTATGCTATCGGTTTTGGCAAAATCCGTTGAAATCAAATAAGCATAACCTATTCGCTCTAAATTTTCATAATTCGTTTTCGCCTCTAGACTAATTTCTTTGAAAGGAATTTGATTTGATGAAATCTGGTTCAGCCTTACCAATTCACTTTCTAAAAGCTGAATTTTCTCGTCTTTACTAGTTAGAATAGTTTTCTGAGATTCATAAAGCTCATTCACATATTTTAGTTCATTTGCCTCGTCACTTTTAGAACCCTGAACAACGGCTAGCTCTGTACCTTTTAGCTGTTTGTACTCTGCCATTTGCGCACGCCAAGTAGCAATTACATTATCAGGTATACCGTCATTACCCATGAAAACTAGTTCAATTTTCGACTTACCTTCATCATTATAATCTACTTCACTAAAATCTTTTAAAAACTTGCCTTCACCCGCAAATTGGTAAGGCACTATTTTTTCTGTTATAAAAGTTTCGGCATCTCTATTGAATAACGATTTTTTAAAAACACTATAGAATGTAAAACCTGCAGGTATCATAACCAAAACCGCCAATAAAGAAGCAAGCCTAGCTATCAATTTTCTTCGTTGCGAATTCACGTAACGAACCATGGGGAATTTCAGGAGCTTTATTACCAAGAAAGTTGCTAAGGCTATGAAAATTGTATTAATAATGAACAGGTACATTGCACCCCTCGCATACTCCCAATTTCCGATTGCCAAACCAAAACCTACTGTACACAAAGGCGGCATTAAAGCCGTGGCAATTGCAACACCAAAAATTACACTAGCAATTGTACCTTTCTTAGCACGTGCTATTACCAATGCCAAACCACCAAAAAATGCTATTAAAACATCTCTAATATCTGGTTCAGTTCTAGCCAAAAGTTCTGAAGATTCATCTCTAAGCGGAAAAAAACGATAGAATAAGTACGCCGTTATCACACTTAAAACTACCATTACAGCAAAGTTTTTCAATGATCTTTTTAAGGTGTCAATATCATTTATCGCCACAGACATACCTATACCTAAAATAGGACCCATAAGTGGAGAAATTAACATCGCACCAATAACTACAGCAGTAGAATTGGCATTAAGACCAATAGATGCAATAAAAATGGAACAAATCAAAATCCAAGAAGTATGCCCCTTAAAAGGAATATCGGCAATAATAGCTTCTTTCGTCGCCTGCTGATCGGTGTTGGTTCTAATGTCCAACAGCTCAGAAAGAAACGTTTTAACACTACCTAAAAGACCTTGAAAATCTTTTTTTACTTCTTCACTACCACTACCCTCATTACTGTTAGGGGTAATGTTATCTTGATTAAGATTGTTCTCCATATTTAAGCGAATTCATCACCAAAGGTATCTTTTACCTTATTTAAAACTTGTTTAATATCTTGTTCTTTTGTCTTTGGGTAGATCAAAAGTACTTCATCTTTATCAACTATAATATAATCGTTAAGTCCGTCTACAACGACTACTTTACCAGCTTTAGACCTAATCATATTACCATTAGCATCTTCCGTCAATACTTTAGCATTTACTATAGCATTCTCATTCTCATCTTTATCTAACTTGTCGTACAACGATCCCCAAGTTCCTAAATCGTTCCAATCAAAAGTCGCTTCTTTAACATAGATAGCTTTTGAATTTTCTAAAATAGCGTAATCGATAGATATATTTTCAGCTTTCGGATAGTTCTCAGAAATAAATTTCTTTTCATCGTCTGTATTATAACACACTAAGCCATCTCTAAACAAAGCATATTGTTTTGGCTGAAAATTCTGAAACGCGTTTACAATAGTTTTTGCGCTCCACATAAATATACCTGCATTCCACAAAAAGTTACCCTGTGCTAGAAAATCTTTAGCAGTTTCATAGTCTGGCTTCTCTCTAAACTGATTTACTTTTTTAATAGGTGCCGTATCTGCCTTATTATATTCTATATACCCAAAACCTGTATTAGGGAAAGAAGGTTTTATACCTAACGTACACAAAACATCTTCAGTCTCACACTTTTTAAAACATGCCGTAACATCTTTTGCAAATGCATCTTCATCTTCTATCCAATGGTCACTTGGAGCTACTATCATTACCGCATTTTCATTCATCTTTTGAATCTTCATTGCGGCATATAAAATACATGGTGCTGTATTTCTCATTGCTGGTTCAAGAACTACCTGTTCTTGTTTTACCATTGGTAATTGCTCTAACACCAAATCATTATAACGTTCATTGGTAAGAATTAAAATATTCTCGGTAGGTACGAATTTGTTTAATCTTTGAAACGTTTTTTGAATAAGAGTATCACCCGTACCCAACATATCATGAAATTGCTTCGGATTCTCACTTGTACTTATTGGCCAGAATCTAGATCCTACTCCACCTGCCATTAAAACGGCATAATAATTTTTGTTCATGTCAGCTTTTTATTAATTCTACTTCAGCATTTGGTTGAAAAAGAAACATCCTTCCTGATGATAATTCTACACACTCATAACGCTTAGTTCGTTTATTACCTTTTTTAAAAAGTTTACCATTATGGATACGAAACACACACCCTATAGGTAATTCGTAAACGTAAGTTTTTTCCGATTGTTGTTCATCGAATTTTTTTAAAGCAATAGATAGTTGAGCATCAGTACTACTGCTTGCCTTCGGATTCTTAAAATGTCTAGCCAATAAAGGTAAAAGCTGTGAAGGAAATATCTCTGGACGTATGAATGGAAGCATTAGGTATTGAAACGTTCTTTTCCATTCTAAACCATGTGGCTTAATAGTACGGCCATATTTTTCAAATGCTATTAAATGGGCTATTTCATGAATTAAAGTAATTAAGAACCTATACTTGTTTAAAGATGCATTAACCGTGATCTGATGGTTACCATCTTTTCGCATTCGATAATCACCATGCCTAGTAACACGTTCATTCACGATTTTTAAATGCACCTGACTATCTTTAATTAGTGCATAACATGGACCAACCGCTAATTCAGGAAGATATTTAGATAACGTTTCTTGCATTCTTAAGGTGTACTACTGCTTACTTGTAAAATTTTACCATTATACATTTTTTGCCCCTTTAAAGCAAAGTCCATTATATATTCCGCCATCTCTTTCGCACTCACAGGGGCCTCATAACCTGGGAAAGCTTCTTCTAACATTTCTGTTTGCACCGCACCTAAGGCAAGTGCATTAAATGCCGGACCTGTTTCTTTAAATTCCTCTGCTAATAATTCTGTAAGCGTAAGTACTGCTCCTTTACTAGAACTATATGCCGAAAGACCTGGGAATTTCGCACTACCTTGAATACCGCCCATTGAGCTAATGGTAAGCACATGAGCATCTTTACCCATAAATGGAACAATGAGTCTGGTCATAGCTGCAACCCCAAAAACATTCACTTCATATACCGCCTTAAACTCTTCTTCAGTCAACTCTAAAAAAGGTTTATTTACCAACTTGCCGGCATTATTTATAAGTGCTATAACATTACCCTCTTTATCTTTTAAATAATTAGATAGATTACCCCTGTCTTCTACCGAGGACACATCAAAAGAAAATGCTTCAATATTTTTATGATTTAGACTTTTAATCGGTTTATCATTTCTAGAAAGCGCCAAGACCTTATAACCAGCATCGGCTAGCAACTTACTTAATTCGAAACCAATCCCCCTACTGGTACCTGTTACAATTACATATTCCATTAATTATACTTTAATTCTTTTACTGGTGCATTAATAATACCTTCTAACATCGGCACTGATTCATTTACTATCGTTGCCATAAATTCATAATCCATCAATGATGCTTCATCACCTACTTTATGGTATTCTCCGAAATTTGTAAAATCGAAAGAACTAAATGTCTGAGATGGCACATTAAACTCATCATGAAAAGGAGCATTATCTGACCGTCTGAACAAATTAAACTCTTTTGCTTTTGGCAGAAAACCTACTAAATTCTTAGCTGCATAACCATTACTAACTTCTGCTAAATTCGATAGTTCATATCCTGTTAAATAAAGACTATGGTCTTTATCGACCATTGGCACCCCCACCATTTCAAAATTCAACATTGCGTATAAATCAATATTTTCTGCCTTTAATTTTTTCGCTAAATGCTTTGACCCTACCAAACCTTTTTCCTCTGCTGTAAATAGGGCAAAAATTATACTCCGTTTGTTATTTTTATGCTCACCAAAATATTTAGCAAATTCTAAAACAGTTGTAGTTCCTGAAGCGTTATCATTGGCTCCGTTCGCAATTCTATCGTTACTGTCTCCACTAATTAAACCTATATGATCATAATGTGCTCCTATTAGAACATATTCATTTTTTAGTTTTTGATCAGTGCCCGGTAAAAAACCTACTACATTATAAGCCACACCATCACTATAGTTATCTAATGTATCTTTATATGATGTAAAATATGGTTGTATATTATTCTTCTCGAACACGTTCTGAATATAATCTGCAGCCATCGCTATACCTCCGCTACCTGTATCTCTGCCCTGTAATTTATCCGAAGTTAAAAACGTCATTATTTTTTCAATATCCCCTGGTAAAGTATTCCCTTTCAATTTTGAAGTTTTCATACCTACTTTATCCTCCGTTTTTTCAACTGTAGATTCAGATAAGACTGTGCCTTTTACTCCTTTCGGATTTGTAGGATTCAAAACTGTTGATTGATCAACTTTCGCGCCACCACAACTAAGAATTAAAGTACTTAGAAGTACTATACTTATATATTTCATAACAACATCAAATTTAGAATATAAAGATAAAAAAAAAGCATCCCGATGAAAGGATGCTTTAGCAATTCTATTTTAGAATCTATTTTCTATGCTAACATAGTAACCGGATTCTCTACAAAATATCTTAATGTCTGAAGGAACTGAGCTCCTACAGCACCATCAACAGTTCTGTGATCACAAGCAAGTGTTAACTTCATTGTATTACCTACAACTATTTCTCCGTTTTTAACAACTGGTTTTTCAACAATTGCACCAACAGAAAGTATAGCTGAGTTTGGCTGATTGATAATACTTGTAAACTCAAGTATACCGAACATTCCTAAATTTGATACCGTAAACGTGCTACCTTCCATCTCTGAAGGGGCAATTTTCTTGTTACGTGCTTTACCCGCTAAATCTTTAACAGCGCTACCTATTTGTGTTAAACCCAATAAGTCTGCATGTTTTACAACCGGTACAACTAAACCTTCATCAACAGCTACAGCAACACCCATATGAATATGCTTATGATATTTAGTAGCCTCTGCACTCCATGAAGTATTAACTTGTGGATGCTTTCTAAGTGCCATTGCACAAGCCTTTAAAACCATATCATTAAATGACACTTTGGTATCTGGCAAACTATTGATTTGAGCACGAGACGCTTTAGCATTATCCATATCAACCTCAATAGTTAAATAGAAATGTGGCGCGTTAAATTTAGAATTACCCAATGCTTTGGCAATTGCCTTACGCATATTAGAATTCTTAACTTCTTCTGTACCCTCTTCACCAGATGGCAGTGCCATTGAAACTGGTTGAGCCGAAATTGCATTATCTGCCTTTGCACTTGAGGCAGCAACTGGTGCAGCCGTTTTACTTGGCGTATAGTTCTCGATATCTTTCTTAGTAATTCTACCGTTATCACCAGAACCTGAAACATTAGCTAGATCAACACCTTTATCTGCAGCTATTTTCTTAGCTAAAGGAGATGCGAAAATTCTCGCTCCATCTGCAACTGGCTTAGAAACTTCTTTACTATCAGATGAATCTGAAGATTTCGGCGCTTCTTTTTTTGTTTCTGTTGCAGCACTTTTCTTACTACTACCAGACCCACTACTTAAAACAGCATCTACATCGGTACCTTCTGGTCCAATAACTGCCAAGACAGCATCTACAGGAGAAGATTCTCCTTCTTGTATACCTACATATAATAACTTACCATTATAGAAAGACTCGAATTCCATAGTAGCCTTATCGGTTTCGATCTCTGCTAATATGTCACCTTCCTCAACATCATCTCCTACTTTCTTTAACCATGTCGCCACAGTACCTTCTTCCATGGTATCACTTAAACGAGGCATTTTTATGATTTCAACTCCTTCAGGAATTTCACCACCGCCTTGCGCTTCTTCAACTTCCGAAGCATCTTCAGCAACAGGACTCTCCTCAGACGACTCCACTGTTGAAGCTGCTGAGTTACCACCTTTTATTAAAGCAGAAACATCTTCACCTTCATCACCAATAATAGCCAAAAGACTATCTACTGGTGCAGCATCACCTTCTTGAATACCAATATACAATAGCGTTCCTTCATTAAATGATTCGAATTCCATTGTCGCCTTATCTGTTTCGATTTCGGCTAATATATCTCCTTCTTCAATTTTATCTCCAACGCTTTTCAACCATTTAGCTACGGTACCCTCTTCCATGGTATCGCTTAAACGGGGCATATTTACTACTATAGCCATCTAATTAAAATTTATGTTCAACAAATGGAAAATCCTCTTGCTCGTAAACCATATCATACAATTGGTTTAGAGGTGGATAATCTGATTCTTCTGCGAATTTTTCACATTCCTTAACCATGACCTTGACATTCTTGTCAATATCTTTGATTTCAGCGTCAGTTGCGTAATTGTTTTCTTTGATAATATCCAACACCTGTGTAATCGGATCTATTTTCTTATACTCTTCAACTTCATCTTTAGTTCTATAATGCTGTGCATCTGACATTGAATGACCTCTATATCTATAGGTCTTCATTTCAAGAAAAGTTGGTCCGCCACCACTACGTGCTCTTTCTATAGCCTTACTCATTTCTTGAGCAACCGTTACAGGATTCATACCATCAACAGGTCCACAAGGCATTTCATAACCTAAACCTAATTTCCATATTTCTGTAGAAAAAGATGTTCTCGCTACAGAAGTTCCCATTGCATAGCCATTATTCTCGCAAATAAAGACAACAGGCAACTGCCATAACATAGCCAAGTTAAAAGTTTCATGCAAAGATCCTTGCCTTACAGCACCATCACCCATATAACATAAGGTAACATTATCTCTACCTGCATACTTATCGCCAAAAGCCATACCTGCACCTAATGGAATTTGACCCCCAACGATACCATGACCGCCATGAAAACGATGTTCTTTTGAAAAAATATGCATTGAACCGCCCATACCCTTTGAGGTACCGGTAACTTTACCGAACAACTCAGCCATAACCATTTTAGGATCTACACCCATACCAATTGGCTGAACGTGATTTCTATAAGCAGTTATCATACGGTCTTTAGAAAGATCCATTGCATGAAGTGCACCAGCCAAAACAGCTTCTTGCCCATTATACAAATGCAAAAATCCTCTTACCTTTTGCTGAATGTAAACAGCAGCTAATTTATCCTCAAATTTTCTCCAAAATAGCATGTCTGCATACCACTTTAAATACGTTTCCTTGGTGATTTTTTTCATCAATTTTAAGTAAAGGTTTAAAATTCTTTATTGATTACAAAGGCAGAATGACCTAGGTATCTCAAAAGAGCAAAAATACACATATAAATGAATCGATAAAAATAATAGAAGCAAATCCATTCAGAAATTATATGCTTAACAAATAAAGTATATAACGTGTTTATTTACAATCCTTTTTGCAAGTTTTCTTAATTAAGAAAACTACTATTAAAGCCTAGCGGCAATAAATCCGCTAAAGAATTGCATTCTATAACATTACCCGTTTCACCCATTAATAGAATTCTTATAGGTTCTTGTTGTCTAAATTCATATTCAGAAATAGCCTGTCTACAATTACCACACGGCGCAGCTGGCTCACTTACTTCATGATTTAAGGATGCCGCCGTTATTGCAATCGCTTTTATTTTCACGCCTGGATACTTTGCTCCCGCATAAAAAACAGCCACCCGTTCTGCACATAACCCAGATGGATATGATGCATTTTCTTGATTATTACCTTCTATAATTTCACCGTTTTCCAATAAAACCGAAGCTCCAACATTAAAACTTGAATAAGGTGCGTAAGCTCTTTGCCTGGCTTTCACAGCTAATGACATTAGATTTTGGTCATCATTTTCAAGATCAGTTAACGAATCGTACACCGTAATATCAAAGCTTATCTTTTTTTGGTTGATCATTTTTTAATTTTATTTTTCAATCTACAAATATATACTTGACCCCAATAATAAATAAGAATAAAAAGTTAACGCATAAAAAAACCTGCATAAAGCAGGTTTTTTTTATAAATATCTATATGAATTAATCATTATAAAACTCTTCACCCAAATTGAATGTAAGAGAAAAACGTAGCGTATTCTCTAATGGGTTTCTTACTTGTGAAGTTGAGAATAAATAAGATAAATCTACTTGTGCCGCTTTAAATTTAAAACCTGCACCAAGTGTAAAAAACTTTCTTGAACCTTTTTCTTCACTTTCGTTGAAATAACCTGTTCTAAGCATAAAAGCATCTTGATACGTATACTCTGCTCCTAACGCCCAAGTAAACTCTTTCAATTCTTCACTAAAACCATCTGGTGCATCAGAGAATGAATTGAAAATACCACTGAATCCACTTTCGTTCTGGTAAATATCGTTATCTGCGGCATCAACATCGCCATCATTATCATAATCTTGAGGTGTTGGCACTAATAGTTTCGTGAATTCTGTTGTTATACCAATAACATTATCTTGATCCAAAATAAAATCAAAACCACCACCGAAACTTAACTTACTTGGTAAGAAATTTTCTTGTCCACCTGCATCATACTGAATTTTACCTCCAATATTAGAAAGATTGAAACCAGCTCTCCATCTACCATCAAAATTACTATAAGCAATTTCGTCAGACCTGTAATAACCAGCTACATCAACTGCAAAAGAACTTGCAGCTTGAGAATCTTCGGTTCCATTTTGTGGTAATTTTAGGTTTGACCTAATATATCTACCACCAACTGCCATTGAGAAAGTCGGACTCAACTTTAAAGAATACGAACCATCTAAGGCCAATTCATTTGGCTTCGCTATTGTACCTGGATCATTTGCAAATTGCCTTAATTCTATCTCACCCAATGTGAAATACCTCAAACTTAAGGCAAACGCACTTTGGTCATCTAGTTTATTATAAAAACTAGCATTCAATAATGAAATATCGGTAATAATACTTTCTAAATAAGGAGTATAACTAACTCCTATCCCCATTTTACGTTCTGCGAAAGCGAATTTAGCAGGATTCCATTGTTGAGAAAAAGCATCTGTCGAAGTTGCAACACCCATATCTCCCATACCAGCAGATCTTGCATCTGCGGCAATAGTCAAAAATGGCACTGCCGTAGTTATTACGCGTTGATCGTCTTGAGCAAAGACATTACCGACAATCAATACAAAGAAAATTATTGAAATTTTTCTCATTTTAGAATAGTTCTTTAAATTTTTAAAGGTGAAATATAGTGTATACCCTATTCCACACTCTAATATTTTACATGTAAACGCACATTTTCCCGTTATCTTGCATGAATATTAAGTTTTTTAGCAGAATTTCTTTTCTCAATTTAGAACGACACATTTTACAGTATAGTTATGTTCAATATTTATCTACCATATATTCTTTCAAAAAGAAATATTTTAAACCATACTAATTAGTTGTTTTAAGCGTTTACCTATTAAAGCGAGCCTAAATTTATTGACAGTTCGTCATGAGATTTTTAAAATTATTTTTAATTGTAAAATAATCTCATAAAAACACCGTTCTATTGAGCGAAAGTGACAAACAAATTAAAAGAAATTATAGTATCATATTCTGTAGCTACCAAACTACTATAGTATATGTAAATTGAACTCAAGTCCTAATTATGAAGAAACATTTAATAAAAGTTGTACTCTCATGCACTGTATTAGTAGGAGGTTTTACAGTAAGTAGCTGTTCTAAATCCTCATCTGGAAAAAATACGTCTAGAGCTACAGGTTGGAAGATAAATGCCAAAGAAGGTGGTTTTCAATACAATACCGATTTTAAAGAGCAAGAAACTGCTCCTGGATTAGTATTTGTTGAAGGTGGTACATTTACGAAAGGTAAAGTACAAGATGACGTGATGCATGACTGGAATAATACTCCTACCTCGCAACATGTTCAGTCTTTTTATATGGACGAAACTGAGGTAACTAATGTAATGTACTTAGAATACCTTGATTATCTAAAAAGTGTTTATCCTCCAGAAAATCCGAAATACACTAACATATATGTAGGTGCATTGCCAGATACTTTGGTATGGAGAAATAGATTAGGCTTCAACGAAACAATGACAAATAATTACCTGAGACACCCAGCATATGCAGAATACCCAGTGGTAGGTGTAAACTGGATTCAGGCTACACAATTTGCAGAATGGAGAACCGACCGTGTAAACGAAGTAATGTTAGAAAGAGAAGGTTACTTATCTGAGGATGCGAAATACCAAGCAGCCACAGGTGAAGTTCAAGGAACCTTTAGTACTGAAGCTTACTTAAACAGACCAGAATCTGTTTATAACGGTCAAATTGATTCGCTTCAAGGAAAAATGAAAAAAGATAGTACATCTACTTTCGCGAAAAGGAGTAGTGGTGTTATTATGCCAGAATATAGACTACCTACTGAAACTGAATGGGAATATGCTGCTCAGGCTCAAGTTGGACAGAGAGAATACAATAACTATAGAGGTAGAAAAAAATATCCTTGGGAAGGTGATTACACTCGTAACGGACAACGTGTAGGTAGAGGTGATCAATTAGCCAACTTCAAACAAGGTAAAGGTGATTATGGCGGAATCGCTGGATGGTCTGATGATGGCGCCGATATTACTGCACAAGTAATGTCTTATAAGCCTAACGATTTAGGTCTTTATGATATGGCTGGTAATGTTGCCGAATGGACAGCTGATGTTTACCGACCAATAGTTGATGATGAAGTAAGTGATTTTAACTACTACAGAGGTAACATTTACATGAAAAGCGCTATTGGCGAAGATGGTAAAGTTAAAATATTAAGAGATTCTATTGTTTATGACACTTTACCGAATGGAAAAGTAGTTGCAGTAAACTTACCAGGTGAAATTAAAATGGTACCTGTTGATGAGGAAGAAACATATTTAAGAACAAACTTCTCTTCTAGTGATAATAGAGGTTATAGAGATGGTGATTCTGGCTCTTCAAGATTTTACGACAGATTTAATGACGGTGAAGAAGAAGATCCAAACAAGAAAATGTACAACTCTCCTAAGCATTCTGTTGAAAGAGATTCATTAGGAAACCTTGTTAAAGGCTATGATGCTTCAAACAACAGAACTACATTAATTAATGATGAAGTTAGAGTATACAAAGGTGGTTCTTGGAGAGATAGAGCATACTGGTTAGATCCAGCACAAAGAAGATACTTACCACAATACATGGCTACTGATAATATTGGTTTCAGATGTGCAATGTCTAGAGTTGGTTCTAAATCAAAAACAAAAAACAAAACAGTTAGAGGAAAAAAAGCTAAATAATTTTCCCTTTTACAAACTAAAAAAAGCTCCTTTCTTAAGGGGCTTTTTTTTATCTTCGATTTTATGAAAATTCAAGATTTACATACCGCTTTTCTAGCGAACCCTTATATCAGTACTGATACCAGAAAAATTAAAGAAAACGATATTTTCTTTGCACTAAAAGGAGACAACTTTAATGGTAACACTTATGCTCAAAGAGCTTTAGAAAACGGAGCTGCTCTTGTTATCATTGATGAAGAGAAATATCTTGTTGATGACAGAACAATACTCGTAGAAGATGTTTTAACAACACTACAACAACTAGCAAATTTTCATAGAAGACAATCTAAAGCGCAGATTATAAGTCTAACGGGCAGTAATGGCAAAACAACTACCAAAGAATTAATTAACGCTGTACTTCGCAAAACATATAGAACAATAGCAACCAAAGGAAACCTTAACAATCATATTGGTGTGCCATTAACTTTATTAACCATTCAACCTGATACTGAAATTGCCATAGTTGAAATGGGTGCTAATCACCTAAAGGAAATTGAGTTTTTATGTGAAATTGCAGAGCCAGATTTTGGCTATATCACAAATTTTGGAAAGGCACACTTAGAAGGCTTTGGGGGAATTGAAGGTGTTAAAAAAGGAAAAAGCGAATTATATGATTACCTGATTTCCCACAAAAGATCGATTTTCTTAAATGCCGACGATCCAATTCAAAAAGACAAACTAAGCACCTACACTAAAAAATTCGGTTTTAGTTCAGATGATTCCAAATACTATACTATTAAATTACTAGAGGCTCAACCCTTTGTTAATCTAATTGTAGAAAACATTAATATAGAAACGAATTTAATTGGAGCCTATAATTTTCCGAACTGCTGTGCAGCAATTATTATGGCAAAATATTTTAATGTTGAGTTAAGCGAAATAAAAAAGGCCCTTAAAGAATATACTCCTGACAATAATAGATCTCAGATATTACATAATAACGGACACTATATTATTCTCGATGCTTATAATGCCAACCCTTCGAGCATGAAAGTGGCATTAGAAAATTTTAATTCGTTAAAAAAAGACCAGAAAGTTTTGATTCTAGGCGACATGTTCGAATTAGGAGATTCTGCAAAAGAAGAACATCAAAATATTTCAGATTTAGCAACGAGTTTAAATTTTAAACAAGTGCTATTGGTTGGAGAGAATTTTTACTCTACTAACTCTAATGCTGTTAGACTAAAAAGTTTTGAAGAATTGAAATCTTACCTCAGTGAAAATTCATTGCAGTCTAAATCTTCTATATTGATTAAAGGATCTAGAGGAATGGCTTTAGAACGGGTTTTAGATTTGATTTAAAATATTCAATATTTTTTAGTGGGATATACTGGATTCGAACCGGTGACCTCTGCCCTGTCAAGGCAGCGCTCTAAACCAACTGAGCTAATATCCCGTTAAAACTTTAAACAAGTCAACAAAGATACTACTTATCCTATTTTAATTAGAAGCGATACTATAAAATTGTTTTGAACTAGAAATAATCTAGCAGTGCTACAACGCCATTATAAGAAATTACGCAAGAAAAGAAAAGTGCAGCAAAGAGCCCTAAATTAAGCCATACCCCCGCCTTATACTTGGTCATTAATTTCTTGTTATTTATAAGAAGAATTATCCCTAGTATCACCAATGGCAAAACAAACACATTAAACACTTGAGATAGTATTTGCATTTGAATAGGATTAGCTCCATAAACAGGAACGATCAACGCAAATAATGAGGCTATTGCTGTAATTATTCTAAATTGCTTTGAACTAGTATCTAACTCCCCAGATTGATAATCTGCCAATAATATTGGAGCAATTAGTAGACATGGAAAAATTGATGATAAGCCAGCACTTAATGTACCAAAAAAGAAAAGTGTAAGAGCGAATTTACCAGCAACGGGTTCTAATGTATTCACCATATCCAATACTTGAGTTACCGGTTTCCCTTGATGAAATAAAGCCCCACAGGCTACAGCCATTACAGATGCACTAATAAAAAATACAAGTGAAGCTGCAATTATTGCATCTTTCTTTTGTTGCGAGCGATTTTTTATAGTCCAACCTTTTCCCTTTACAAAAAGTGGTCTTGAAAGAAAAGTAGCCGCCGCCATGGTCGTACCTACAAAAGCAGCAACCATCATCTGACCTCCTTCAACTTTTGGTATTGTTGGCACTAACCCTTTTACAACTTCTACAGGTAATGGGTACACCATAAACAAGGAAATTATGAATGAAAGCCCCATTATGGTTACAAAAATGACCAATATCTTTTCAAAAAAAGCATACTTACCTACCATTAATAATCCGTAAAAAATTACAATAACAGTTATTGCTATTATTAAAACGGACTCATATTTGAAATCTACCAAACTAGGGAAGTAAATTAAAAATATTTCATAGATGACATTGGCTGAAATACCAAGAATACCCATTAATGAATTCCACTGACCAAAAGAAATACCAAGAATTATAAGAATAGCTATTAACTTACCCCACTTCAAATGTTTTTTAAAAGCATAAAGTGCAGTTTCACCAGTTACTAAAGCGAAATTACCGTAAGCATACATTAGCAAACCTGAAAAAATACAACTTAAAAGTAATACCCATAAAAGTTGCATACCATAAGTACTACCCGCTACAATCATTGACGTAACACTACCAGTACCAATAGTATAACCAATAGCGAATATTCCAGGACCAAATGCCAACACTAATGCCAATATTTTTTTCCAAATTGATAGCTTGGCTGAATTACTCATTTTACTTATTCTTTAGGTAGGTTATTATTAAAATGATTTCGAAATTTAGTCGGCAATAACTATTTGATTTATACTTCTAAATATTATAACAGAATTGGTATAGGTTCTTAAAATGCACTTTCATTTTTGCTTTTGCCAATTGCGGATTCTGCTCTTTAATAGCATCAAAAACATCTTGATGTTCTTCTACACCCTTAAATGCCATATTTTTATCACATACATGGTACTTCTCAAAATTTGTAAGAATTTCGGGGGTAATAATCAACATAAAAGTATTCATTGTACTATTCCCACTAGCTTTGGCTATTGCCAAATGAAATAATAAATCTTCCTGTACAGCATCTTCTCCTTTTTCTACTTTAGCCCTATAAGCATCTAAGGCATTTTTCAATTGTTTCAAATCTTCATCGGTTCTTCTTCTAGCAGCAAGCCTTACGGTTTTAAGCTCTAAAAGAATTCTCGTTTCTACTAAAGATTTAAAATCAGGTTCTTCTAGACGAAGAATATCATTCACCATACCGTTCATGGCAATCTGACCTATATCTGCTACAAAAGTTCCACTTTGAGGTTTTGAAATTAAAATTCCATAAAATTCTAATTTTTGAATTGCTTCTCGAACATTACTTCGACTTACTTCAAATTTATCTGATAGCATTCTTTCTGATGGTAATTTATCACCAGGCTCAAGATTTTTATTATTCATTAAATCTCTAAGCTGTACTATAATCTCATTTTGTATTTCCTGATTTTCAGTCCTTGTGAGGATTTCTAATTTCATATATATCTTGCTTTAAAGGAAAAATGATTACCAAATTCGTTCACCTAAAATCGTAATATCAACTTGCTAAAATATGAAGTTTTATTTTCAACGATAATTACATATTTCAAAACAGTGAATTCTAATGAAATTTACCAGCCTTAAAAAAAGACTGGCAAACTCATTTCAACAAATCTAACTCAAACAACTTTCTTATTTATACTAGGTATATTTATCGTATATCACTCATGCGTGACTTCTAATTCGTAATATTTAACTTTGGCAAATGCACCAGCATCTAGGGTTTGCAAATAGTTACCCGCTTTAAAATAGTTTTCAAAAACGCTCCACTTTTCCATATGAATATCTTCATAAACAACGGAATCGGTTTCATTTAAAATCACCTCCAACCTACCATCTGAGGCTATAATCTCTAGAGTAAATGTATTAGTGCCTATATTCTCTGAGAAAGTATGCCCTTCATTATCTTCCCAAGCATCTGTATGCAAAATCTCTTCGTCTGTAGCATTAAGGTCCTTAAGCTTTTTAGTAAGTACTCTTACTTTTCCTTTCTGCCAATAAATTTTCAACATAGGAGGAGCATTATTATCATCTTCCCCTATTAAATCTCTTTGGTCATTTGTTAATCTACCGTGAATTTGCATGACCAACGTTCTATGAAAATCACCTCCAGTATCTGTAGTAATTTCCGGCACTGATAAAGTACCCTTCATTCGACCACCTTCTGTAAATGTCCAATTAGTACTATTACTACCTGGCACCATTTGCTCTCTTAATTCTGTTCTAGAATAAGATGAATTAGCCGTAGACGAACCTGGTGATGTATAAAATACTAATGAGCCATCTGTAGAATCATTATACATATACGGTAATAATCTTTCATCTGTAGCATAATCTATAATCTCTGGTGGCGCTACCTCATCAGGACTACCAATTGGCAAGGTTACTTTCCAATTACTCAAATCTATATTTGGTAAAAAAAAGTCAACGCCCTCTACCTGTTCTTCTTCAACAACTACTTCTTCCTCTGGCTCAGGAGCTTCTTCTATTTCTTCTTCAGCCACTTCTTCTTCCTGAACAATCTCCTCTTCCGCTATTTCTGCATCATTACTACAACTTAAAACGGCAAACGCCACTACAATGGCAAAAAAACAATTTGCTATCGTTGATTTACAAAAACGTAAACTATTATTTATAATCATATAATTCTTATTAATGCTTCACTTCAAGTTCATAAAAACTGACTTTAGCAAACGAACCTTCATCTCTGCTTTGAAAATAATTACCTGCCTTAAAATAATTTTCAAATACTCCCCATCTTTTCATATTGAAATCATCGTAGACGGCGAATTCTGTTTTGTTTAATGAGACCACCATTTTACCATCGGTTACTTTTACTTCAATTTGAAACTTACCAAAGCCTACTTCCTCTTCAAAATTAAAGCCCTCATCATCTGTCCAAGCTTCTTCATGCAATATGCCAATAGCATTTACATCGGCATATTTTAGTTTTTTTGTTTTGACCCTAATTTTACCGTTCTGCCAATATATTTTTAATACCGGCGGTGCATTATTGTCTTTTTGTTTAATTAAATCTTTTTGATCATTGGTCAATCGACCATGTATTTGTAAAATAATTACTTTATGATGTTTTCCATTCTTATCTCGAGAAACCTCATCAACAGAAAGTTTTGCTTTTAAAGTACCACCTTGCTTAAATGTCCAATTGACATTATCATCACCAGGCACCATTTGTTCTCTAAGTTCTGATCTAGAATATTTGGTGTTAGCCGTAGTTGCCAATGTAGGATACGCGTAAAAAGTAATTGCCCCCTTTATAGAATCATTATACATATAAGGTTTCAACATCTCATTTGTAGCATAATTCAAAATTTCTGGTGGCGCTACACTAATTGCCCCTCCTTTACCACTACCTTCTGGTATTGTAACCTTCCAGTTACTTAAATCAATTTCTGGAAGCTTAATCTTCTTTTTCCTTTTCTTAGATTTTTTGATATTTACATCCGATTCTGAAACGCTACTTTTCTGACTTTGAGAAGTAGCGTTTACAGATAGAAATAGTAATACTACAAATACCAATATTCCTTTTCGGGTGTTTTGCATAAATTACAAATTATGGATTCACTGAACGAACCTTCACATTATCTATAAATGCGTCTTTAGGAGTAACTGCATAAAACATTATAGCTACTTCACCACTATCATTAGCAGTAAATGGAATTTGTACCAAAGTACCAGCACCATCTGTAGTATCAGAGAATTTACCTTCAGCTACAAAACCTTCGTTAAATCCTAAATTATCACCAAGATTATCTACGGCATTTGCCCCATCATCATACTGACCATCTAAAATTAAACCAACTATTTTTCTTCCTCCGATAGGATCTGTTCCGCTATCATCTTTAATAGCATATTGATATTCTAAAATATAATCTGCACCAGGTACTAGATTTAACTCTTGGTATGCATACCTTGAACTAGAAGATCCAAATTCTCCACCTGATTGACTTGAAGACCATTTAGCACCTCTTGTCTTACTACCAGTATCAACACCATCATAATCTTGATTAGAACCATCAGAACTAGAACCAAATGGGTTTGTTTCACCATCTGTAAACGTTGACCATTTCCAGAAATCTTGACCATCTTCAAAATCACCATTCAAAATGCTTGACCCTGTCATTCTTGACATGTAAATATTATCTACAGTTATTGTAGCATGATCATTTGCATTACCTGTAGAACCTAATTCGAATAGTATAGTTTTGAATTGAGTAACAGGTGTTGAAAAATCTGTAGCCAAATCAAAATCAAGACCAGTCCACTCGCCATCAGTCAAATCTATATCATCAATAACATGACTAGTACCATTTGTACTATCTACCAAAGTGATTTTTAATTTATCGATACCAGATGCAAATTCAGAATACACATCAAAATGAATATCGTTAGAACCAACACCGCTATAAAAAGCATCTGCCGCAACAACTTCATCACTCAATGCGAAAACTCCTGTATCACTATGTAATCTTGAAAACTCTGCTAAATTGTTTCCTGATTCCAAAACAACTGCTTTGCCGCCAGTACCTGCTGAACCTACAGAACCTGCGTCAGTAAATATATTTAACAAATTATATCTTTTCACCTCTGGTGAAGACGGAGCATTGTCAATAGACTGTACTGTATGCTCTACTGTGATATCTTCTGATTTTCTTAAATCTGTTTGACCAGCTGCCTTTGTTGTAACCGTTATGGTATAGTCTGCTGATGCTTCAACATTAGAATAATCATATGTAGCCGATTCTCCTTGCAATGCTGTTAAGGCAGTACTACCATCGCCAAAATCAATTACGTATGAATCTACGCCAACCGTTAATGGTGTTACGGTAACAATGGTACCATCTCCACTAGCTGATACATCAAAACTTGAAAATACGCTTCCAATAGAACCACCAGAAGAATCCACTGGCTCAATTGGCTCATAACCATCTTCATCACATGACATGATCAGACCAGTTATCAAAAGGGCACTTATTCCTTTTTTTATTAAACTCATAATATTATATTTTTTATTTTTTGTTAGATGCTTCTTAAACAATTCAAATAATTTAAATTTCTGTTTAAGAATATACATGATGTCTTGAAGTGTAATTTAAAAATGAAACTACCATAAACTGTAGTGGCATTTTTAAATTACCCTTTCAAGAATTTTCATTAATTCAGTCTATCAATACTAATTTTAGAGAACCTACATTCTGTTCCTGCATATTCAATATTAAATCTCATGTTCTCGGTATCATCACCAGTTGTAAAAGAGAATGATGTTTGAACGTAAGCCGAAGCTTGATCAGTTAACGGAATTTCTTGATTAAGAAAAACAGCTTGAGTATCAGCATCTTCAATTAAAAGCGTACCAGCAGAACTACCGGTTGTTTTACTTACATACCAAAAAGTTACTTCATATGTTGCACCAGCAACCACACGAATACTTTGATCAAGAAAATTAGAACTACTACTTAATTTAGCTGCTCCATTATCTTCTGGCGGTGTAGGTGAAGAACTAGCAGAGTAAGAACTTGTAGTTCCTCTATCTTCGCCAGCCCAAGGCGTTCTTGGATCACATAAGAAATCTGGGCATTGAAAAGCTGCCACTAATTCATCTACAACTACAACATCTAAAGTAATCGTTGAAGTCTCGCCATTACCATCACTAGAAATTAATGTAACCGGAAATGTACCTTCACCTGGAAACTGAAATGATGGGTCACGATCTGTTGAAGTGGCTCCACCACCAAAATCCCAAGCATAAGAAGCTGCTTCAGTAGAAAGATCCGTAAAATTAATTACCGTAAAATCTGTTTGATCCGCCGTATAATCAAAATTTGCTTCTGGAAATATAGTATCTACCTTAGAGTTTGCATTTGGCAGATCATCTCTAAATGTATCAGAACCAACACAACCAACAAAAGAACTTGTAACAACTACACTAAAGAGCAACAAGGTTGTTTTTCGGAAAATATTTTGTTTAATTTTCATAGTTTAAAAGTTTTTAAAATTTAATATCCCGGGTTTTGTGTTAATAGTCCGCCGCTTATATTTATTTCTCTTGCTGGAATAGGCAATAATAATTTTCTTGCATCAAATACATATCCCATCTCCGCAGAATGAGCACTTAGTACAGATTCAGCTACACCGAACCTAAGTAAGTCGAACCAACGTTGATTCTCAAAAGCCAATTCTACTCTTCTTTCAACTAACAAATCTTCTTTGGTAATCGTAGAAACAGTTGCTGTTAACCCAGCTCTATCTCTTACCGCTTGAAAAGAAGCTATCGCAGCAGAACTTGTAGTCGATGCACCGCCTGCCATAATTGCCTCAACATGCATTAAAAGAACATCTGCATAACGTAATGCTATATAATCATTACCAGCATCTCTAGCACTTGACCCATAAGAAGGTGGTGTAGTTGTAATATCTGACCCTTCAGGTAAAAACTTAATTACTTCATTTGATGTGCCAAATGTAATATATGATTCAGCTGTTCTATTACCGCCATAGGCAGCAAAGTCTAGAACTAAATTTTCGTTTACAATGTTTTGTCCATCCTCTGAACCCGCACGAGTTGAAGAAGTAAATTCAGATGAAAAACTTTGACTTTCAGAACTATTACCAGTTTGGTATTGAACTGCAAAAATAATTTCATCGTTCAACTCACTATAAAAGACATCATGAAAGTTACTTTCTAAACTAAAACTACCACTATTAACAATTGACTCACATAATTGTTGTGCAGCACTATAATCTGGAGATTCAAGAGAAAGATAAACTTTCGCCAAGATTCCTTGAGCCGCAGCTTTTGACGCTCTTGATTTAGATGAATTATCTAAAACGGTTACGGCTTCTTCTAAATCGGCTATAATTTGATCATAAACCTGAGCTTCTGGTATTCTAGTAAAAAGTGCTTCGTTATCTGTAGGACCTACCACTGAAGTTACCAACGGCACTGCACCGAACATTCTAACTAGCTTAAAGTATGCATACGCTCTTAAAAACTTAGCTTCAGCAGTATACCTTGCTTGATTACCGGCATCTGCAACATCAATAAAATCTAAGATGTTGTTAGCTCTGAAAATAACTTCATACATAGAAGCATAATAATCTTCAGATTCTACATTATTAGCATTAACAACATACCTGTGAAAATCGGCTTTAGAACCCTCAAGTGTTGCATTTCTTGTATTATCTGTACGATGCTCAGTTAAAAGGTGTTCAAATTGAACGCCTCTATTGAAATCACCAATATTAGATTCAGTATTACTATTTACACCTTGCAAGGCATCGTAAATTCCATATACTCCAGACAATACATCTGCATCAGATTGAAAGAACCCGTCTACAGCAACTGCCGTATCTGGTAATGGATTTAAAAATTCCTCAGTATCGCAGGAAACAAAAACAGATACTGTTACGGCAAAAATTATATATTTTATATGTTTCATCGTTTGTTTTTTTTTAGATTAAAAGTCAACGTTAAGACCAAATGTTATTGTTCTAAAGATTGGCGTACCTGCCCTTTGAGAACCATAAGCTCTTGGATTGCTACCATCTATATGTTCTGGATTGAAACCATGGTAATCATCTGCAGTGATATAAAGCAGATTCTGAGCAGTAGCATAAACTCTTAAGCCACTCACCCCTATACGTTCTGCAACATCATTTGAAAAATTATAACCAAGATTTACATTACGTAAAGAGAAGTAATCTGCACTTGCAATAACATCACTTGTCAATACCTTTTCTTGAATAAATGAAACATCAGATACCAAACCATTAGCCACTGCCTCTAACTCTCCACCACTTCTTGTTCTGTTACCGAACCAGTTGTAGAAATATTGATCACCAATATTATTTACCTGTGCACCTAAGCTACCTTGAACCATAAATGAAAAATCAACATTTCCGAATTTGAATTCATTGGTAAAACTGTAAACTAAATCTGGATAAGGACTACCTAAAATAGTTTTGTCTTCTTCAGTTATTAAACCATCTCCATTCAAATCTTTAACAATCGTATCATCAGATTGACCATTAATTCTGTTCCAAGGACTGTCAACATATGTTGTTCTAAAAGAAGTTTCATCAAAAGCTTCCTCATCTACAACGTATCCCCAGAAAGAAGATATTGGCTCTCCAATTCTGTTAATCCATTGAGAATTTCTACCATAATCATCTTCTATCAAAGCATTGTTAGAATCTCCAAAACTTAATAATTCATTTTTATTCGTAGAAGCGATAAAAGTTGAATTCCAAGAGAAATTTTCATTAGAAACATTTCTAGTTCTCAACTCAAGTTCAATACCTTTGTTTTGCACCTCACCTAAATTCACAATACCACTATTAAATCCAGATATGTAAGAAACTGGGTTGTTCAACAGTAATTCATCACTCGTTCTTTGATAATAATCAATAGAACCAGAGATTCTATTATTGAAAAAGCCGTAATCTAAACCAACAGTAAATTCTTTCGAAGCTTCCCATTGTAATAATGTGTTTGCAATATTTAGTGGCGATACACCAGCAGCAATACTACCATCATCAATTGCATTAGAATTTTGTAACAATGCTAAATAAGGCCATGAGTTGACAATATCATCACCTACATTAAAATTCTCTGCCCCGGTAAGACCGTAACTCCCTCTGAATTTTAAAGTATTAACTACGTCGCTATTTAGTAAGAAATTTTCTTTAGCAACATTCCAACCTACCGATACAGCAGGGAAGTTACCCCATTTAGAATCGATACCAAATACCGAACTACCATCTCGTCTAAAAGAAGCGTTTAATAAATATTTGCCTTTGTAGGCGTAATTAACCCTTGCAAAGTAACCTAACTTTTTAAGCTCAGTATTAATTTCTGTAGGTAGATCAACTAAAGTAGCTCCTTGAAAGTTTTTAAGTAAATCATTTGAAAAACCACTACCTGTAGTAATACTTTCTTCAGACTTTCTTTTCTGAATGGTTGCACCAAGTAACAAGCTTAAGTCGTGATCATCACCAAATGTTTTGTTATAATTTAATGTGTTATCAGAAATAATTCTAGTTTTGAATCTATTTGCTAAATAATAAGAAGCTCTAGAATTACCACTTGCATGATTTAATACACCATCATATCTGGTTCTTTTTCTTTGCTCTAGAGTAACACCTAATGATGTTTTAGCCGTAAGACCATCTAAAAGCTCATAGCTTAAATATGTAGAACCGAATAATTTAGTATTATACTCAAAATGCTCTCTTTCTACATACTGTGCGTATGGGTTAGAATCACCAGAAGTACGTGGTCTGCTATCGTTACCATCTCCATTTACATCTAATTCAACAAGATGGTTTTCGTAGAAATAATCTCCTACTCCAACATCTGGATAGTTATCTCTATTTATAAATTGAAGCGATTCTTCTGTATGATAAATTGGTAACCAAGGAGATTGACGCGTAGGATTGTGAATAGAAGTTGGTAATCTTCTTTGTTTTGTATAAGAAGGTGTAGCTCTAATTCCAAATTTTGCTCTTTCACCAATTTTAGAATCTACTTTCATATTAGCTGAGAACAATTTATAGTCATCGGTAATTACGACACCTTCATCATGAAGATACCTTAAGGATGTACTAAACTTAGTATCTTCTGAACCACCTCTTGCAGATAAAGAATGACTTGTTATAGCACCTCCGTCGAAGAAAACATCTTGCCAATCTCTATCAACACCCGTAGCCTGCACTAATAATTGTGCATACTGAGTTTCATTTGAAAGAGTACCTGTTGCAGCTTGTTCTATTTTAGCCCATTCAGATACACTTTTTCTGTAATCATCACTACCATGTGCACTTTTAATACCAGTATACGTTTGATAGCTAAATTTTGTTTTACCAACTTTACCACTTTTAGTAGTAATTAAAATTACACCGTTAGAACCTTCACTACCATAAATGGCAGCAGAAGCAGCATCTTTTAATACTTCAAAAGATTCTACATCATTCATATCAAGATTACCAAGGAAATCTGAACTTACAACCACCCCATCAATTACTAATGCAGGACCAGAATCAGCAGTTACTGAACCAATACCTCTAATAGTAATAGTAGGAGCACCACCCGCTTCAGCATTAGTAGCTTGAATATTAACACCTGAAACTTGACCTATTAAA
Organism: Maribacter sp. BPC-D8; assembly: GCF_035207705.1. Lineage (NCBI taxonomy): Bacteria > Pseudomonadati > Bacteroidota > Flavobacteriia > Flavobacteriales > Flavobacteriaceae > Maribacter > Maribacter sp. BPC-D8. Next base: position 4,629,607 of record NZ_CP128187.1, on the reverse strand, counting down.
GCGTCATCAACCCTTGATACCGCAATTTGGTCTAGTGTTTCGTTAGTTACTTTAGAAATTGAACCAGTAACGGTAGATTTTTTCTGCGTACCATAACCAACAACTACAACTTCATCTAATTGACTAGCGTCTTCATTTAAAGTAACATTAACTGTTTTCTGTGAAACGATAGCTACTGTTTCAGTAGTATATCCTATATAAGAAAAACGTAGAATGTCACCACTAGTAACTTGAATGCTAAAATTCCCGTCAAAATCACTTTGGGTTCCTCTTGTTGTATTTGCTACAACGATATTTGCACCAGGTATTGGTACATTGTTTGCATCTACTACCGTACCTGATAGATCATAGGTGTCTTGTGCAAATAATTGAATGTTGACAAGCAACATTACAACCATAAAAATTTTTAATTTAAAATTCATCTGTGTTATATTAAGTTAGTTCTATTGAATTGGCTTGTGCCATCTTTTTGATCTACTTAAAATGCGATTACATATCTCGCATCATAATCTTCAATATTACTATACACACACTTTCATCTTAAATCAATGAAAATTCCTATTTTTACAGGAAATGTGTATTTAGCAATATTTACATGTTTGTTCTTTACTTCCCTTCAAAATGAAGTAATTTTCTAATCTAAAAGGATGGGCGAGCACCCGTCCTTTTTTTTATGCAATTCTCTTAGCGTTTCATTTCTTTTATTTTAGTTATTACTTGTTTCATAATCATATTTTTTAACTGGTTTACCAAATTGGTTCATCAAACTGGTTTACCAAATATATGTTATTATATTGTTAAAAAAAATTACTTTGCTGATTTGAAGGCTATTTTATTGTGATTTTATACAATTAAGCTTTCATATATTGCGCAATTGACAATAAATGGCACGTCATAACACAATTACGCAAATTGCGATCGAGCGCCCTGTTTCATTAAGATCGCATCAATTAGAATATACCTAATAGTCATTAGCATTGATAGATGATTAAGAATTACGACAAAAGAGTAGCAAATTTTATGATTGTTATCACTTTTGCATACCAAAAGCAACATATTGCTTATTAAATGCCTCTGCACAGGAATATAGTTCTTTGAACTTTTAAAGGTAAAACGCTTAATAATTACCTTTCTACAGAACACAAATAAGGGCAACTAAGTCTCTTACTGAATTCAATTAAAAGTTAAATGGAGTATCCATAATTTTGAAATATATTATATAAGGAAAGGATACTATAAAAATAAAATCTGAACCGGTAGCAGTGTGAAATGAAGTTAAAAAAGCAATGAAGAAATTCTATGCTACGAAAGGTATAAAAATAAAAAAAGGCTTCCATTTTCATGAAAGCCTTCTAACCTGTGGGCCCTACTGGATTCGAACCAGTGACCCCCTGCTTGTAAGGCAGGTGCTCTGAACCAACTGAGCTAAGAGCCCCAAAAGGAGTGCAAATATATAATACTTTTACATTCCACAAAAGAAAAATCAATAAAAATTTAAAGAACTTCTGCTACCACAAAATTACTACCTCCGACATAAACGAAATCATTCTTTTTAGCTCGTTTTTTTGCAGCTTTAAAAGCCTTATTTACAGACTTATAAACATCACCTTTAAAACCTGCTTCAGAAAACACCCGTTCTAAATCTTTTTCATCAAGTCCCCTGAAATTTTTTGGCTTACAGTAATAATATGTTGCATTTTTTGGAAAAAGGAATGTTATACTACTAATATCCTTATCCTTTACAAAGCCGATTACGATATGTAATTCTTTATATTTCTGTTTTTTCACTTGTTCCATGACAAGCGAGATACCTTCTTTATTATGGGCTGTATCACAAATAATAGTAGGATTTAAACCAATTTGCTGCCAACGCCCCATTAGTTTCGTATTTTCAACCACATGTAGCAACCCCTGAACTATATTGCTTTCTGTTACTACAAAACCCGACAACGCATTCAAAGTTGCAAGTACTCCTTTTATATTTTTCTTCTGATAAGAACCTAACAACCCGATTTCATATTCAGGAAAATCTACATTTTCGGCAAATATTATTTTAGCATTATTATCTTTTGCGACTGAATTAAAGACTGGTGCTGTTTCTTTACTATACTCACTAATAACAACTGGAACCCCCGATTTTATAATTCCTGCTTTCTCTCTTGCAATTTTAGCAATAGTATCGCCGAGCATATCAACATGGTCTAAACCTATATTTGTTATTAAGCTTACCTCTGGCTTAATAATATTGGTAGAATCGAGCCTACCGCCCAGCCCCACTTCAATAATTGCTATATCAACCTTTTCTTGGGCAAAACATGAAAATGCCATACCAACCGTCATTTCAAAAAACGATAGCTTGTTTTCAGTAAAATATGCTTGATTCTCTTGAATAAAATCTACCACCCAATGCTTAGCGACCTTATTTCCATTAATACGAATACGTTCTCTAAAATCTTTTAAATGTGGCGAAGTATATAAACCGACTTTATAACCAGCTTCTTGAAGAACTGAAGCCAATAGATGGCTACTTGAACCTTTACCATTGGTACCGGCTACATGTATACTCTTAAACTGTGTGTGAGGGTTGTTTAAATGATTGGCGAATAACGTAATGCCATCAAGTTTTGAATTAAAGGCACTCTTACCTTTATTCTGATACATTGGAAGTTGTGCAAACATCCAATCTAATGTTTCTTTATAGGTCACTCTCCTAATTTGAAGTTCACAACTACAAAACCAACTTGTTGATTTGGAGCATTGCTATCTAAATTCCATTTATGCATGAACGCGGTTTTCTTGGCTGGCTCTAACAAACATGGATTATTATTGGTTGTACCTCTTACCCCTGGCTCGGCACTTATTACTTTACCATTGCGATCTACAACAATCTTGACCACTACCCTACCAGACTCGTTACATTCTTGTTGCACCTGTCCTTTGTTAACTAATGATCGACCATTTAAGCCATAACCACCAGTTCCACTGCCACTACCAGGACTTCCATAATAACTAGTTGCATATGGATCACCGTCTGGCTGACCTTTATCTCCTGCCTTGTTATCATCTCCTTCGCTACCAGATGCTGTACCGTCAGACTTATTAAGACCACCCATCATTGCATCTAAAGCTTTCTTTTTAGCTTCTTGCTCTTGGCGCGCCTTGTCTTCAGCATCTTTCTTTTGCTTAGCAATTTTTGCTGCTTCAGCCTTTTTCTTATTCTCTGCTGCTTCTGCTTTTCTTTTAGCATCTGCAGCTGCTTCATCAGCCTTTCTTTTAGCTTCTTTTGCCTGATCGATTTTTATAGCCTCCTCATTATCTTGAGTCAATAACTTTTCTGCAGGCGCCTCTTTCTCGGCAGCAGCTTCTTCGACTTCTTCTACAGGCTCTTCAACAGTTTCTGCAACTTCTTGTATAGTTGGCTCAACAGGAGGAGTATCTAAAGGCTCTGACTGTATCTTTTCTTTTGGTTGTACTTTACCGCTACCAAATTCCATAGTACCAAAATTGACGGAGATCCCGTTTTCTTCTGGTGGATCCATATAATTTAGACCGATATAAAATAAAACCAACAGCAGCGCACTTAACAACAATGTGGTAAGTGTCAATGATTTCTTTTTATGTTTCGTATCTAAAAATGCCATTTAGTTCGGGCGTACTGCCAAAATAACCTTATAATTATTTCTATTTGCGATGTCCATAACATATACAGCTTCTTTAATCGCAACACTTTCTTCTGTTCTAAGTATGATAGTAGGACTGTCTTGACCAGCTAAAGCTTTTTTCAACTCTATCTCTATATACTCCCCATTAATACGTTCATCATTAACGAAGTATTGCAGGTTCTTATCTATACTTACAGATACATTCTGAGTATTTGTAGATTTCCCTTTTGCTTTAGGAAGTAATAGATCTAAAGCGTTCGGTGAATTTGCGGTTAGCATGAAAAATACCAATAACAAGAATACGATATCTGTCATTGAAGACATGCTAAAGTCTGGACTGACTTTATTTCTTCCTTTTAATTTCATAATATAAAATTAAAGAGGTTCGTTTAATAGATCTAGAAAATCAACTGCATTAGCCTCCATTTTATGAACTACTTTATCAGTTCTATTCACTAAATGGTTATACCCAACATAAGCAATAATACCTACTATAAGACCTGCAACTGTTGTTGTCATTGCTGTATAAATACCAGATGCCAAAGACCCCATCTCTGCTTGACCGCCACTACTGGCCATTTCATGAAAAGCAAGTATCATACCAATAACGGTACCCAAGAAACCAATCATTGGCGCAGCACCTGCTACTGTCGCAAGTATACTTACATTTTTTTCTAGCTTATAGACCTCTAAAGTACCAGCATTTTCAATTGCCGTATTTATATCGTCTAATGGTTTACCAATTCTCGATACACCTTTTTCGGTCAATCTAGCTACTGGTGAATCGGTTTGTGCACATAGAAGCTTTGCAGCATCTAAATTACCCGTAGTAACATAGTCACGAATTTGATTCATAAAGTTCTTATCTATTTTAGATGCCGCATTTACAGCTAGCAAACGTTCAAAATAGATATATAGAGCTACGCCCAACATTATGAACAACACCGATATAATAATGACACTACCTGTACCACCATTAAAAACTAAATCTATAACCGAAAGAGTTTTCTCTTCAGACAATAATTCTTCGCTCGCATCTTGAGCCAAATCCTGGAATAATAACATAGTATTCTTTAAGTATTGAATTTGCCTTTATAACGATGAATTGCGAATTAAATTATACGTTAAGTACAAAATCTCTTAATAGGATAAAAACAACAGCCCCACTAATAAAACCTGCAAATGCCAACCATGCAATATTTTTAAGATACCAGAAAAAATCAATTTTCTCCATACCCATTGCAACAACACCTGCAGCAGAACCAATTATCAACATACTACCACCTGTACCAGCAGAATAAGCGATAAAATGCCATAACGGATTATCTAAAGGTTCGCTAAACATTCCCATACTTGCAGCAACCAATGGTACGTTATCAATAACCGCCGAACCTAAACCAAATAATAACACTACAACATCAGTATTAGGTATTGCCTCATTAAGTGCACCTGCAGCATTAAAAAGTATTCCTAATGACTCCATAGCAGCTACCGCCAATAAAATTCCTAAGAAGAACAATATACTAGGCAATTCTATTTTAGATAAAGAATGGTGAACAGGACTATGGTGACCTTCACTATCTTGACCTTCTTGATCTACTGAAGAAATGCTAAATTTCTTATTACTATATATTTCAGCGAAAGTCGCTACAACAGCCAATGATAACATCATACCTACATAAGGTGGTAAATGTGTAACTGTTTTAAAAATAGGAACGAACAAAATAGCACCTAGACCTAAATACAACATTACCCCACTATACTTAGACTTAGATTTCTCTTCTTCTAATTCCCCATCAATTAAACCTTTAAATACTTTAAATCTACTTGCAATAACAACAGGTACAATCATACATACCAATGAAGGTAAAAGTACGTGAAGAACAAGTTGACCAGCACTTACTCTATTAGCAATCCACAACATGGTAGTGGTAACATCACCAATAGGCGACCAAGCACCACCTGCGTTTGCGGTAATAACGATCATACCAGCAAACCATAATTTTGTTTCTCTATCCTTAATAACCTTTTGAAGTATAGTAATTAAAACAATAGTAGCTGTAAGGTTATCTATTATAGCTGATAATATGAATGCTAATATTGAAAATAACCAAAGTAATTTTCCCTTCTCCTTTGTTTTAATAAAACCTTTTATAGTTGCAAAACCATCGAAATAATCAATTATTTCTACAATAGTCATTGCTCCTAACAAGAAAAATAAGATTTCAGCAGTTTTTCCTAAATGATGCAAAAGAGATTCCTCCATCATGTGCATTCGATCCAAATGACCAAATTTATCAAATCCTTCAACAAGACTTTGATGAGCAGAATCAAACCAGTTTTCATAGCCATCTATACCAAGAGCAATCAGTGCCCAAAGTATAGCCATCATAGCTAATGCCGGAATTAATTTATCTATTTTAAGATTGTGCTCTAAAGTAATGGCAAGGTATCCTGCCAAAAAAACAATAACAATGATGGTTTCCATATTAGTTGGTTTTTTGAGTAACTAGTTAGTAGTTGTAAATATAGGTTCTAATTCTAAAAAATAAATCTTCCAAATATATTTAAAATTGTCTGTGAATTCCTAATGAATTAACAATAATACCGAAGTTATTTGACTTCCAAATACTTAAATCGATACTATTATAAAATTAACAAGTTTTTGCTGACCATATTTTAACGCATAAGAAAATGTTAAATATGAACTGATGGCATATTACGAAGTTACGATTGTTACAAAATCGGTCAAAAGGAGGTGTTTAAGTGTAATATTTAACTACTATATCTTTATCTTTGATATGTTAACCTTTATATACAATTAGATGGATTTTTCATTAAATGAAGAACAAAAACTTATACAACAAGCTGCACGTGATTTTGCTGAAACTGAACTGTTAGCAGAAGTAATTGAACGTGATGATGCCCAAAGATTCCCTACAGAGGAAATTAAAAAATTGGGAGAACTTGGATTTCTAGGAATGATGGTAGATCCGAAGTATGGCGGAAGCGGTCTTGATACATTATCTTATGTAATAGCCATGGAAGAAATTTCTAAAATTGACGCTTCTACTTCAGTTGTCATGTCAGTAAATAATTCTTTAGTATGTTGGGGTTTAGAAAAATTTGGTTCTGAAGCTCAAAAGGAAAAATATCTTACCAAACTTTCTACAGGTGAGCAAATAGGTGCATTTTGCCTTTCTGAACCAGAAGCTGGTAGTGATGCTACATCTCAAAAAACTACTGCAATAGACATGGGCGACCATTATATTGTAAACGGCACTAAAAACTGGATTACCAACGGTAGCTCTGCAAGTACATATATTGTAATTGCACAAACCGATAAAGACAAAAAGCACAGAGGCATAAATGCTTTGATCATTGAGAAAGGTGCTCCCGGATTTGAAATTGGTCCTAAAGAAAATAAATTAGGTATTAGAGGTAGCGACACCCATTCGTTAATATTTAACGATGTAAAAGTGCCAAAAGAAAATAGAATCGGTGAAGATGGCTTCGGCTTTAAATTTGCAATGAAAACTTTGGCAGGCGGTCGTATAGGCATTGCTGCACAAGCATTAGGTATTGCTGCAGGTGCTTACGAACTAGCTCTAAAATATTCTAAAGAACGTAAGGCTTTCGGTACTGAAATTAGCAACCACCAAGCTATCGCATTTAAACTTGCCGATATGCATACCGAAATTCAAGCAGCACGATTACTAGTTTATCAATCTGCAATGGATAAGGATAATGGTAATGATTATGATCTTTCTGGTGCTATGGCAAAACTATACGCATCAAAAGTTGCTATGGAAACTACGGTTGAAGCCGTACAAATTCATGGTGGAAACGGTTTTGTAAAAGACTACCACGTTGAACGATTAATGAGAGATGCCAAAATAACTCAGATATATGAAGGCACCTCTGAAATACAAAAAATCGTGATTTCTAGAAGTATTTTGAAGTAAAAATATATCTTTTTAAAAAAGACCCCTATGAATTATAGGGGTCTTTTCATTTATAGTCATCTTAAACTTTGTTACCCTCTCAATAAAGTTAGACTCAATTGTTAGAAAGTTGCATAAACTGTAATTTACCCCCTTAGTCTACCCTACATTTAAGTAATATTAACTTAAATTTATCAATCTGATAAATTGAAGGTTTTAAAAATCCATAATTATCGATTTTTTAAGCTTTTATTTATTTCGTTGAATTTTTTACTTGAATTAGTTCTAACCATTGAATATAATTCAATTAAATTGATATTTTTGAAGAAATACCACAAAGGATGACACTGAAGAAGCAAGGATTATATCTACCGGAATTTGAACATGATAACTGTGGGGCTGGATTTATTTGTAGCCTTAAAGGAAAAAAATCTAACGACATTATACATAAAGCGTTAGAAATACTTGAACGTTTAGAGCACAGAGGGGCAGTAAGCGCCGATGGTAAGACAGGAGATGGGGCTGGTATTTTAATAGATATACCTCATGATTTTTTTCAGGCTGTTTGTAGCTTCGAGTTACCTAAGGCTGGCGATTATGCTGTTGGTAATATCTTTTTTCCTCGTAAAGAGAACCAACGTGATTTCTGTATCTCGGTTTTTGAGGAAAATATAAAAAAGCAAGGCTTAAAACTATTAGGATGGAGAGATGTACCAGTCAACAGATCCATACCGGGTAGAATCGCTGCTGAAACAGAACCTTTTGTAAAACAAATATTCGTTGCTAAAGAGAGCGAAGATCAAAATTACTTTGATTTTAATCTGAAGCTTTTTATTGCAAGAAAAGTAACTGAGCATACGATTATAAAATCAAAATTATCTGAAAGCAAGTTCTTTTATGTACCTAGCTTATCTACCAAGATAATTATCTTCAAAGGTTTACTAATGCCATTAGACATTAGCCTGTACTACTCAGACTTAATGGATTCTAGAGTGGTAACTAGATTAGCATTGGTACACCAACGATTCTCAACAAATACTTTCCCTACTTGGGATTTGGCGCAGCCTTTTAGATACATGTGCCACAACGGTGAAATTAACACCCTAAGAGGTAATGTTACTCGCATGTTTTCTAGAGAAGAATTATTGAAGAGCGATGCTTTCGGTGATGAAATAAAAAACATACTTCCTGTAATTTTACCTGGAAAATCAGATTCTGCTACCATGGATATGGTTGTTGAATTATTATTGATGACGGGTAGATCATTACCAGAGGTAATGATGATCTTAGTACCTGAAGCATGGGAGAAAAATGCAGAAATGTCTGAAGCTAAGAGAGCATTTTACGAGTATCATTCTTGTATGATGGAACCTTGGGATGGACCAGCATCTATACCTTTTACAGATGGAAACTTTATTGGTGCTGTTTTAGATAGAAACGGACTAAGACCTTCAAGATATACGGTTACAAAAGATGACTATGTAGTTATGTCTTCGGAAACCGGAGTTGTTGATATCACTCCTGAAAATGTAGATTTTCATGGAAGATTACAACCAGGTAAAATGTTCTTGGTGAACATGGAAGAAGGTAGAATTATAAACGATGAAGAAATTAAAGAAAACATCGCTCAAAAATTCCCTTACGAGAAATGGCTAAATAAAAACCTAGTTCATTTAAAAGACATTCCTTATAATGATTGTCCTTTATTTTTGGGTGAAGAAACTTTAGAGAAAAGAAAATCTGTATTTGGCTATACATTAGAAGATATCAACACTATAGTTCTTCCTATGGCGAAAGCAGGTAAAGAACCAATTGGCTCAATGGGCTCAGATACGCCAATTGCTGTTTTATCTCAACGACCTCAATTAATTTACAACTACTTTAAGCAGTTATTCGCTCAAGTAACGAACCCACCTTTAGATGGTATTCGTGAAGAATTGATTACAGATATCAGTTTAACTTTAGGTAGTGACCATAATATATTCGAGTTTACAGAATTACACTGCAGAAAACTTAAAATTCAAAATCCTGTAATTTCTAAAGAGGATTTGGATAAAATTAAAAATTACGATGTAAGTCCAGATTACAAAGTAGTCTCTATTCCGATGTTGTACTCTATCAAACAAGGACATAACGGATTGGAAGATGCTTTACAGGCACTGTTAGATCAAGCATCTAAATCGGTAGATGAGGGAGCAAACATTATTATACTTTCAGATAGAAATGTTACAGAAGAAATGGCTCCTATTCCAGCACTTTTGGCCTGTTCATTTGTAAATAGTGGATTACAGAAACTTGGCAAACGCTCTAAGCTAAGTGTTATAATAGAATCTGCAGAGCCACGCGAAGTACATCATTTCGCCTTATTATTTGGCTTCGGCGCAAGTGCTATTAATCCATACCTAGTTAATGAAATTATTGCAGAACAAATAGAGGAACATGATATTACAGAAATATCATTTGACGATGCTATAAAAAATTACAATAAGGCTGTCGGAAAAGGCATCTTAAAAGTGATGAACAAAATTGGCATTTCAACATTAAACTCTTACCGTGGATCTCAACTTTTTGAATGTATTGGCATCAATACTACGGTGGTTGATAAATATTTTCCAAATACACCAACACGTATTCAAGGTATTGGTCTTTATCAAATTGAAAAAGAGATTGCGTTACGTCATCATAAAACATTTAGCAAAAAACATATTGATGCTAATTTAGATTTAGAAATTGGTGGAGAATATAGATGGAGAAGAGATGGTGAGAAACACATGTTCAATCCACTATCTATCGCAAAACTTCAAAAGTCTGTTCGTAATAATGAGCCAGACACTTACAAGGAGTACTCGAGTATGGTTAATGAGCAATCTAAAAACCTAATGACGATTAGAGGTCTTTTTGAATTCTCTAATTATGATCCAATTCCTTTAGAAGATGTTGAACCATGGACAGAAATTGTAAAAAGGTTTAAAACTGGCGCCATGTCTTATGGATCCATCAGTAAAGAAGCTCATGAGAATTTAGCAATTGCAATGAACCGTATTGGTGGCAAAAGCAACTCGGGCGAAGGTGGAGAAGATGAAAACAGATTCTATAAAAATTCTACTGGAGACTGGAGAAACAGTGCTATTAAGCAAGTTGCATCAGGTAGATTTGGTGTTACTTCTAACTACTTGACCAACGCTAAAGAAATTCAAATAAAAATGGCACAAGGTGCCAAACCAGGTGAGGGTGGTCAATTACCAGGACCGAAAGTAAATCCTGAAATTGCAAAAACAAGAAATTCTACGCCGTATGTAGGGTTAATTTCTCCACCACCGCATCATGATATTTATTCTATTGAAGATTTATCTCAGCTTATTTATGATTTAAAATCTGCTAATAGAAAAGCTAGAATTAATGTAAAATTGGTTTCTGAAGTTGGTGTAGGTACCGTTGCAGCTGGTGTTGCTAAAGCAAAAGCCGATGTAATATTAGTATCAGGATTTGATGGCGGCACAGGAGCTTCTCCTTTAACCTCATTGAAGCATTGTGGTTTACCATGGGAACTTGGTATTGCCGAAGCACAACAAACACTAGTATTAAATGACTTAAGAAATAGAATTGTTCTTGAATGTGACGGACAGTTAAAAACTGGTAGAGACGTTGCAATAGCTTGCCTATTAGGCGCCGAAGAATTCGGTTTCGCTACCGCACCACTTGTAGCTTCAGGTTGTATAATGATGCGTGTATGTCATTTAAACACTTGCCCAGTAGGGATTGCAACTCAAAACCCTGAGTTAAGAAAGAAATTCAACGGTAAGCCAGAACATGTTGTAAACTACATGTATTTCGTAGCACAAGAGTTACGTGAAATTATGGCGCAATTAGGCTTTAAGACCATCAATGAAATGGTTGGTCAGGTTCAAAAACTAGATCGTAAGAAAGCTATTGATCACTATAAAGCAGCTGGAATTGATTTAACTCCTATTTTACATCAAGTAGATGTACCTAAAGGAACTAAATTCTACAACACAGAAAAGCAAAAGCACGATATAGACAAATCAATAGAGTTTGACATTATTGCAAAAGCTAATCCGTCATTATTTAGAAAAGAGAAATTAATTTTAGATTACCCAATTTGCAATACTGATCGTGCCGTTGGTGCAATCATCAGTAATGAAATATCTAAAACTTATGGTGCAGAAGGCTTACCGATAAATACACTACGCCTTAATTTCACAGGGTCTGCAGGACAAAGTTTTGGAGCATTTGCGACAAGAGGACTTACAATGATTGTTAATGGAAACACTAATGATTATTTAGGAAAAGGACTTTCAGGTGCCAAACTAGTTATAAAAGTTCCTGAGAAATCAACGATAGTACCAGAAGACAATGTAATTACCGGTAACGTTACGCTATATGGAGCTACTGCTGGTAGAGCCTATATTAACGGAAAAGCCGGGGAACGTTTTTGTGTTCGTAATTCTGGAGCGAAAGCTGTAGTAGAAGGTATTGGTGATCACGGTTGTGAATATATGACAGGTGGTGTTGCTGTAATTCTTGGTGAAGTTGGAAGAAACTTTGGTGCAGGTATGAGCGGCGGTATCGCATTCGTATTAGATAGTAACAAAACTTTCAAAAAGAGATGCAGTACAGAAGGGCTTAACCTTTTAGAAGTCACTGAAGCTAATGATATCGAGCAATTAAAAGAATTAATTGAAAGCCATTATAACTCTACATCAAGTCCATTAGCACAACGTATTTTAGAAAACTGGGAATCATATTTACCTAAATTCGTTAAGGTCTTACCTGAAGAATACAGACAAGCTTTAATTAGATTAGAGGAAGAAAATTTACAAACTATTTAAGATCGGAATATGGGAAAGATAACAGGATTTTTGGAATTCGATAGAAAAATTGAAGCATACGAACCGGTTGAGGAACGTTTAAAAGATTATAAAGAGTTTACAATACCATTACCTGAAAAGGAAATGAAAGAGCAAGGTGCGCGTTGTATGGATTGTGGCATACCTTTTTGCCATAGTGGTTGCCCATTAGGAAATTTAATTCCTGATTTCAACGATGCAGTATACCGCTCTAAATGGGAAAAAGCGAGTGAAATTTTACATTCAACAAACAATTTTCCAGAATTTACAGGAAGATTATGCCCAGCACCATGCGAAGAAGCTTGTGTACTTGGTATTAATGAAGACCCTGTAACAATTGAAAATATTGAGAAAAATATTGTTGAAACTGCTTTTAAGAAAGGATGGATTACTGCTAAGCTACCTTTGAATAAAACAGGTAAAAAAGTTGCAGTAGTAGGTTCAGGACCTGCAGGTCTTGCAACTGCGCAACAATTGAATAGAGCAGGCCATGATGTTACCGTTTTTGAACGTGATGAAAAACCTGGCGGATTAATGCGTTATGGTATTCCAGATTTCAAAATGGAGAAAAACGTAATCGATAGACGTTTAGATGTTCTCAAAGAAGAAGGTATAACATTCAAATGCGGAGTTAATATAGGGATAGATATTAAAGCAGATACTCTTAAAGAAGAGTATGATGCAATCGTATTAACCGGTGGCGCTACCATCAGAAGAAATTTACCTATTGAAGGTTCAGATTTAAAAGGTGTCGTTCAAGCAATGGATTTTCTAGGTCAAAATAATAAGCGTGTTGACGGTATAAAAGAATTAGGAGAAGAAATTAAAGCTACAGGTAAAAATGTAGTTGTTATAGGTGGAGGTGATACAGGATCAGACTGTATCGGGACTTCTTTTCGTCATGGGGCTACTTCTGTATCCAATTTCGAAATTATGCCTATGGCTACAGCTGAAAGACCAGAAGGTCAACCTTGGCCATTTTGGCCAATGAGACTAAGAACAAGTTCTTCACATAAAGAAGGAGCTGAACGTTTCTTTAGTATATCTACCAAGAAATTTATTGGTGACGCCAATGGAAATTTAACAGGATTGATAACTTCAGAGGTAGAATGGATTAAAACAACTGGGCAACGTCCACAACTCAAAGAAGTTCCTGGTACAGAAAAGGAATGGAAATGTGAATTAGCTTTATTAGCTTTAGGTTTTACAGGTTCTGAAAATACTGTTGCAAGCCAATTAGGTTTAGAAATGGATGCTAGAACAAATATCAAAGCATCTGAAAATGATTATAAAACTAATGTAGCAGGTGTATTTGCTGCTGGCGACCAAAGAAGAGGTCAATCTTTAATTGTTTGGGCTATATCCGAAGGTAGACAAGCTGCGCATCATGTAGACAAATACTTGATGGGCGAAACTGCTTTACCTCTCAAAGGTGACGGTGATTTACCAAGAGTATAGTACTCCTTTAAATATTATTAAGAAAGCCCCAACTATTCATTTAGTTGGGGCTTTCTTATTTGTAACAAGAACTAGGTAACATCACAAATCAACAGTTCTTTTCCTGTTTAGCTTTGTTTACCCTATTAAATAACTGAATGTGTATACTTATATTCAAGAAAGATGATAAACTAATAAATTGAATTTAAACAAATTCGTCATTCATTTAAACCAACTAAACAAATACTTATATATAGTCCTATCTAAGTTATTAACCTACTCCAAAGGTTTGTAGAATAGCAATCCTTCTAACAATGTTAACCCTATCAATTAATTTCTAGTTTAAAGTAGTAGTAGTAGTAGTAGTAGTAGTAGTAGTGATGTTCGTATTTCTATTACCTTTTGTAACAGAGGGATTAGAACATCACCCCTTTTCTTGGATTTATGGTATAAAAAAAGCCCTTTACATTACTGTAAAGGGCTTTCGAAAAAGGCGGCTACCTACTCTCCCACTTGATATAGCAGTACCATCGGCGCAAACGGTCTTAACTTCCCTGTTCGGAATGGTAAGGGGTGGGCCCCGTCGCCATGGCCACCTAAGTTTTAGATCGGATATTACCGACCGCGGCCTTCGCCGCAATATCGTTGACATGAATGGAACAGGATCCTATAAAGGAAAGAAGCACTTATAGTATTAAGTATTTTTCGTAATAAAAAGAAAGAAGTAAAGATCGTCGTCCGCCCCTTCCCTAAAGAAGGGACGTACGTATGCGCAAGCCTGACGGGCAATTAGTACTACTCGGCTACGGACATTACTGCCCTTCTACCTATAGCCTATCAACGTGGTCATCTCCCACGGCCCTTTAAAGAAATCTCATCTTGTGGCTGGTTTCGCGCTTATATGCTTTCAGCGCTTATCCAATCCCGACATAGCTACCCAGCGATGCTCCTGGCGGAACAACTGGTGCACCAGCGGTCAGTCCAACTCGGTCCTCTCGTACTAGAGTCAGATCCACTCAAATTTCTAACGCCCGCAGTAGATAGAGACCGAACTGTCTCACGACGTTCTGAACCCAGCTCGCGTGCCACTTTAATGGGCGAACAGCCCAACCCTTGGGACCTTCTCCAGCCCCAGGATGTGACGAGCCGACATCGAGGTGCCAAACCCCCCCGTCGATATGAGCTCTTGGGGGAGATCAGCCTGTTATCCCCGGCGTACCTTTTATCCTTTGAGCGATGGCCCTTCCATGCGGAACCACCGGATCACTATGCTCTTGTTTCCAACCTGATCGACCTGTATGTCTCTCAGTCAAGCGCCCTTGTGCCATTGCACTCTACACACGATTGCCAACCGTATTGAGGGCACCTTTAGAAGCCTCCGTTACTCTTTTGGAGGCGACCACCCCAGTCAAACTACCCACCACGCACTGTTCTCTCATCGAGAGTTAGGCCCCGGACAAGCAAAGGCTGGTATTTCAACAATGACTCCACCACACCTAGCGATGCAGCTTCAAAGTCTCCCAGCTATCCTACACATTGCTTGACCAAGGTCAATACGAAGCTATAGTAAAGGTGCACGGGGTCTTTTCGTCCCACTGCGGGTAACCGGCATCTTCACCGATACTACAATTTCACCGAGCTCATGGCCGAGACAGTGTCCAGATCGTTGCACCATTCGTGCAGGTCGGAACTTACCCGACAAGGAATTTCGCTACCTTAGGACCGTTATAGTTACGGCCGCCGTTTACTGGGGCTTCAATTCAATGCTTCTCCCCGAAGGAATGACATCTCCTCTTAACCTTCCAGCACCGGGCAGGTGTCAGGCCCTATACTTCATCTTTCGATTTTGCAGAGCCCTGTGTTTTTGATAAACAGTCGCCTGGACCTCTTCACTGCGGCCCCCCATAAGGGGGCGACCCTTCTCCCGAAGTTACGGGTCTATTTTGCCTAGTTCCTTAGCCATGAATCTCTCGAGCGCCTTAGAATACTCATCCCAACCACCTGTGTCGGTTTACGGTACGGGCTGCTTCACTTGCTTTTCTTGGAAGTCGATATGCTGGATTATCACCTTGACCGTGGTCTCGGTGTACTATCGGGGCGTTACCGCTCCCTTCAACGTACAATTCCGTCTGTACGCACCAACTTCTCGCCTCCGTCACTTTTAGCGTGAGCAGGTACAGAAATATTAATCTGTTGTCCATCCACTATCCCCTTCGGGTTCGCGTTAGGTCCCGACTGACCCCCAGCTGATTAGCATAGCTGGGGAAACCTTGGTCTTTCGGCGTGCGGGTTTCTCGCCCGCATTATCGTTACTTATGCCTACATTTTCGTTTGTAATCGCTCCAGCATCCCTCGCAGGTACACCTTCGACGCAATTACAATGCTCCCCTACCCCTCATATAAATATGAAGTCACAGCTTCGGTGATATACTTATGCCCGATTATTATCCATGCGGAACCGCTCGACCAGTGAGCTGTTACGCACTCTTTAAATGAATGGCTGCTTCCAAGCCAACATCCTGGCTGTCAATGCAGTTCCACCGCGTTATATCAACTTAGTATATACTTTGGGACCTTAGCTGGTGATCTGGGTTCTTTCCCTCTCGGACATGGACCTTAGCACCCATGCCCTCACTGCGCAGAAACATTTTATAGCATTCGGAGTTTGTCAGGAATTGGTAGGCGGTGAAGCCCCCGCATCCAATCAGTAGCTCTACCTCTATAAAACTATCTACACGCTGCACCTAAATGCATTTCGGGGAGTACGAGCTATTTCCGAGCTTGATTGGCCTTTCACCCCTACCCACAGGTCATCCCAAGACTTTTCAACGTCAACGGGTTCGGTCCTCCACTATGTGTTACCACAGCTTCAACCTGCCCATGGGTAGATCGCACGGTTTCGCGTCTACTACTACTAACTATGGCGCCCTATTAAGACTCGCTTTCGCTACGGCTCCGGACCTGAAGTCCTTAACCTTGCTAGTAAAAGTAACTCGTAGGCTCATTATGCAAAAGGCACGCCGTCACCCATATGGGCTCCGACCGCTTGTAAGCGTATGGTTTCAGGATCTATTTCACTCCGTTATTCACGGTTCTTTTCACCTTTCCCTCACGGTACTGGTTCACTATCGGTCTCTCAGGAGTATTTAGTCTTGGCGGATGGTCCCGCCGGATTCATACAGGGTTTCACGTGCCCCGCACTACTCAGGATACCACTATCTTAATGCTCTTTACCTATACGGGACTATCACCCTCTATGGTCGCTATTTCCAAAGCGTTCTAGTTCATTACATCTCGAATGTCGTGGTCCTACAACCCCGCACATGCCGGAACATGTACGGTTTGGACTAATCCAATTTCGCTCGCCGCTACTATCGGAATCACTTTTGTTTTCTCCTCCTCCGGGTACTTAGATGTTTCAGTTCCCCGGGTTTACTTCCATTACTGGATAACATATCTTCAATATGCTGGGTTGCCCCATTCGGATATCTACGGATCATATCGTGTGTGCCGATCCCCGTAGCTTTTCGCAGCTTATCACGTCCTTCATCGCCTCTGAGAGCCTAGGCATTCCCCATACGCCCTTTTCCAGCTTGTCGCCAGATCTTTAATCTATTCTATTTTATTCGTACTCTTTACTTAATAAAGATTCGTGTTTCTTTCTTTTTTAGTCGGTAAAACATAAAAATGTCTTACCTCCTGTTCCAATATGTCAATGAACGTTGTCGACTTTCGTCGCTGTGGAGAATATCGGAGTCGAACCGATGACCTCCTGCGTGCAAGGCAGGCGCTCTAGCCAGCTGAGCTAATCCCCCGTTTTCAGTTATCAGTATTCAGTTTACAGTATTCAGCCTATGCCGTACTGCGTACCACATACCGTGTACTGCAAAACTGGTTTCCCAACTTCTAAAATTTCCTTCAATACTTAATGAACGTACCGTCTAATCAAAGACGATTTTCTTGTTTGTAGTCCCAGGCAGACTCGAACTGCCGACCTCTACATTATCAGTGTAGCGCTCTAACCAGCTGAGCTATGGGACTGTCCCTACTCTTTCCTCTCGGCATAAATACCTCGCAAAAAAAAGCAATTACTTATATATCATAATTATGGAGATTATTGTAATGGAACATTTACTAAAGAAACTATTATTAAATCAAAAGACCGGGACCGTAGTTCCATTCTTTACTTCGTCAGGGACTGTCCTTAAAAGGACAATCTCTAGAAAGGAGGTGTTCCAGCCGCACCTTCCGGTACGGCTACCTTGTTACGACTTAGCCCTAGTTACCGATCTTGCCCTAGGCCGCTCCTTACGGTGACGGACTTCAGGCACTCCCAGCTTCCATGGCTTGACGGGCGGTGTGTACAAGGCCCGGGAACGTATTCACCGGATCATGGCTGATATCCGATTACTAGCGATTCCAGCTTCACGGGGTCGAGTTGCAGACCCCGATCCGAACTGTGACAGGTTTTGTAGATTCGCTCTGCCTTGCGACATGGCTGCTCTCTGTACCTGCCATTGTAGCACGTGTGTGGCCCAGGACGTAAGGGCCGTGATGATTTGACGTCATCCCCACCTTCCTCACGGTTTGCACCGGCAGTCCCGTTAGAGTCCCCATCATGACATGCTGGCAACTAACGGTAGGGGTTGCGCTCGTTATAGGACTTAACCTGACACCTCACGGCACGAGCTGACGACAACCATGCAGCACCTTGCAAATTGCCCGAAGGAAAATCTATCTCTAGACCTGTCAATATGCATTTAAGCCCTGGTAAGGTTCCTCGCGTATCATCGAATTAAACCACATGCTCCACCGCTTGTGCGGGCCCCCGTCAATTCCTTTGAGTTTCATTCTTGCGAACGTACTCCCCAGGTGGGATACTTATCACTTTCGCTTGGCCGCCCAGAACTCAAGGTTCCGGACAGCTAGTATCCATCGTTTACGGCGTGGACTACCAGGGTATCTAATCCTGTTCGCTCCCCACGCTTTCGTCCATCAGCGTCAGTATATAGTTAGTCACCTGCCTTCGCAATCGGTGTTCTATGTAATATCTATGCATTTCACCGCTACACTACATATTCCGGCAACTTCACTATAACTCAAGACTAACAGTATCAAAGGCAATTTTACAGTTGAGCTGCAAACTTTCACCCCTGACTTATCAGCCCGCCTACGGACCCTTTAAACCCAATAATTCCGGATAACGCTCGGACCCTCCGTATTACCGCGGCTGCTGGCACGGAGTTAGCCGGTCCTTATTCTTACAGTACCGTCAGTAAGCTACACGTAGCTATTTTTCTTCCTGTATAAAAGCAGTTTACTACCCATAGGGCATTCTTCCTGCACGCGGCATGGCTGGATCAGAGTCTCCTCCATTGTCCAATATTCCTCACTGCTGCCTCCCGTAGGAGTCTGGTCCGTGTCTCAGTACCAGTGTGGGGGATCCCCCTCTCAGGGCCCCTACCCATCGTAGTCTTGGTAAGCCGTTACCTTACCAACAAACTAATGGGACGCATGGCCATCTTATACCGCCCGAAGGCTTTAACCACATCCTGATGCCAGGTCGTGGTACTACGGGGCATTAATCCAAGTTTCCCTGGGCTATTCCCCTGTACAAGGTAGGTTCCATACGCGGTGCGCACCCGTGCGCCGGTCGTCAGCGGAGCAAGCTCCCTGTTACCCCTCGACTTGCATGTGTTAGGCCTGCCGCTAGCGTTCATCCTGAGCCAGGATCAAACTCTTCATCGTTGTTTTGTAAATATTCGTCCCAACGAAGTCTAAATTTCTCCCGGCCCCGACTCTCGATTCAATTCCTTATATATACCTTACGATATACTAAATTGTATGTTTCCTTAATTCTTGTTCCTCTCGTTCAGGTCCTCACCTGAACTCGATTCTTATCTCCACAATATTTCAATGAACTTCTATCCACTCCGCATTAAATCTCTCGATTTCTTTGCTCCGTTTCCCTTAGGTGTTTCCCTAAGCGGCTGCAAATATACAACTGTTTTTTAACCTGACAACTTTTGTTGAAAAAAATATTTTCTTTTTTTTCTCAGATCAAATCAACATATATATGAACCTTTTTCCAACTCCCGATTCCGAACTAATCTTCCTCGTTTGCGGGGTGCAAATGTACACACTATTCTTAATAACACAAGCCTTTTTGAAATAAAAAAAACAAAGTTTTTTATCCTCAACATAACAACATGATTTACCGTACGTTAGAAACTACGGAAAAACGAATAAAATCAACTTACTGTACCACAGTTACTTAAGCCATAAGCTATATTTAAGCTATTGATTTTAAACACATTAAACTAATCAATCTATGTGTTAAGAGAAGAAATTCCACACTAAACCAAAGCGTATAACAAAATCACGGTATGGATAATTAGGTGCGGCATAATAGTCACGCCCAGAAAAAGACGCATTAAAGTGCTCTGCCTTCAGATAAATTCTTGTTTGTTTAATTCTGGCATTAATAAAGAAATCTAATAAAGGATAACCCCCTAACTCTTCTT
Source organism: Maribacter sp. BPC-D8 (assembly GCF_035207705.1). Classification (NCBI taxonomy): domain Bacteria; kingdom Pseudomonadati; phylum Bacteroidota; class Flavobacteriia; order Flavobacteriales; family Flavobacteriaceae; genus Maribacter; species Maribacter sp. BPC-D8. The sequence goes on along the minus strand of NZ_CP128187.1, from coordinate 4,609,172 downwards.
TATTCTGCACATAGAACTCACCAAGAATAGGATTATACCCATTCATGTTATAACTGGAGAAATATTTAAACGTAATACCTGTTTGCAAGTACATTGCTTTCTTAAATACATCTGAAGAAAAATACAATGTATTTCGAGTTACTAATTGAGGGACATTCAATACCTGAGTGTCTTGGGTTACATTCTGATACATCACCGTATTATTCAAAGCGAACATACCAACCTTAAACTCTTTCTCATATTTAACTTTTAAATGCGATACACTATTACCCTCTTGTAACGGTTTTATAAATGCATTCTCCATATCATCCCCAATTTCGTCATCTGAGACTGGCGCAAAATATGTGTAGTTGTCTAAATTACTATACTTCACCATAAGGTTACCCCATGTTTTTGAAAGCAACTCGCCTTTTAAACTACTGGCACGCTCTTTCTCGAACACTTCACTATTGTTCCAATTATAATTAAGGTATTCACTTTGATATAATAGGTAATTGAAATTTGGCATTCTACTAGAAGTATGTAAAGAGAATCTCAATTTGTTATTCTCATTAATACTATATGAAGCCGAGGCATTAAAAAGGTTACCCGCTAATTCGCCTGAGATATTATATTTTAAATCAGCCTTAAAATCAAATTGCCCTATCCGCTTTGCGTACTTACCAACTATACCTAACTCTGTTCCGTTTAATCTACTAGGTATTATAGTACCATCTGCTTCTATAAATTGACTATTAAAGTAATAATCATAATTATACACATTAATACCACCGGTTAACCTACCTAAAGTTCTATTATAAAACTCAGCATTTACTTCATTATAAAATGTCTTTAAAATTGCCTTATCATCAATAGCACTTAGAATAGCATCACCAAACAAGGTGTCGTTCGCCGTTTCTACAAATTGATAATATTTAGTCTCGTAATCAAAAGTATGACCGATAGAAAGGGACGTCTTTTCAAATCGAGTTGAATCCAACTGCTTTCTAACCAATTTATAGGTATGATCCATATAATACCTTTTACCTAAAATCTTATTATTTGCATCATCTAAATAAACGTCTACTCTCGGTCTATTGATGAAATCTGGATCTCCTGATTCGAATTGGTCCTCTTTTTCTGATAAACCTCCATTTTCTTCAGAAGTAATATTCTGGGCTGCAATGTGTGCCCTTAGTGCATATCTACCGTTTTTAGACAAGTAATTTGTTGTGGTGATAAAATTGCCAGATTCTATCTGCGTATCATTATACTTACCAAATGAGCGAAAACCGACATAGCCAACAGAAAAATTTAACCTTCTAGATGTATTAAACGCCAAGTTAGCATCTAACAACTGACCTTCTTCTAAGGTAGTTTTAAAGAACAACTCGGTCATTGGTGTGGCTACGTTGTAGTAATTTATTTGCTCTTTCTCCAAATACTTACGGTCTTTTGCAATGCCCCCTAAACTTGGATAACTGGTTACTCTTTCAAAATCTACACCCAATTCATTATATGCCTGACCGATATTAGAAAATGACATTAATTCAAAATCGTCTTCACGCAGGTAATTGTACTTGTACTCTTTCTGAATAGTAAGTGTGGTATCTAAAAAAGTGGTGTCTCTTTCAAATGAAATAATTTTATAATCTCCTATCGTCAATACAATAGAATCATTTTGCAGTTTGTCTTTCGGATTTATGGGCTTAGTCTTTTTACCTAAAGGAAGCGAATCATTCCTTTTCTCAGACTTTTTAATTACATCTTGACCTAAAACAATCGAAGATGTTAAACACAATAAAACTAGAATTATATATTTCATGAAGCATTGTTACCCTTGCAAAGTTAATTTTTTTGTTGCTAAGTAAATGTGAAAGTTTGATTGACTTTAAATACCTGGATATAAAGGATTGCTAAACTATTATTAAATTTTAACTGTGAACATTATTATTTTAAGGAATATTTTTCTGATTTTTATAAAAAAATGTTAATGAAAGTACTGTTTTTTAATGTTTTCGCATTTTTAGCGTTTACATCGGCATCTGCTCAGTTCAATGAGAATGCACCATGGATGAAAGATTTAACCGAGAATCAAAAATCTTCAAAATCTTCTACCAACACACATTCGTTATATGACATATCGAATGCATTCAACGAATATTGGAGCAATAAAGACTATTCTAAAAAAGGTAGTGGTTTTAAACCTTACAAAAGATGGGAGAATTATTGGAATTTTTATGTAGATAAAAATGGAAATCTACCGACTTCTTCTCAATTATGGGACTCTTGGAAAAGCAAACAAGAGAGCATCGGTAAAGCAACAAACCCTACCGCAAACTGGAATGCTATCGGACCCTTTACTCACGACACCTATTCAGGCGCACTTTCCGGTCAAGGCCGAGTTAATGCAATTGCCGTAGACCCAAGCAATGAGAATATTTGGTATGTGGGTGCACCAGCCGGTGGTATTTGGAAATCTGTTGATGGGGGCTCTTCATGGGCAAACCTTTTTGATGATTTTCCTCAAATTGGTGTTTCTGGCATTGCCGTTGACCCTAATAACTCGCAAATTATATACATAGCAACAGGAGATGATGATGCTGCAGACTCCTATAGCGTAGGTGTTTTCAAATCTATCGATGGAGGAAACAGCTGGAATGAAACAGGATTGAACCCTAGCACATCGAATATTAATTTATTGATGAATGAGATTACCATCGACCCAACTAACTCTAACACTATTTGGGTAGCCACTAGTGTTGGTCTGCAAAAATCTACAGATGCAGGAACTACTTGGGAGGTAAAAGCAACAGGAAACATTCAAGATTTCAAATTAAAACCTAACGACCCTAATACTGTTTATGCCGTAACTTCAAATACCTTTGTAAAATCTACAGATGGCGGTAACAACTTTGTAGAAATAACTGATGGTATTCCAGAAAGTTCTGGTCGATTAGTAATAGGTACAAGTGTGGCAAACCCATCAGGAGTATATGTTCTAAGAGCTTTAACTGGTGGCAATAGTTTTGCTTTTGGCGGTCTATACAAATCTTTAGATAGTGGCCAATCTTTTTCAAAAACAGCTAGTGAACAAGATATTTTTGAATCAAACCAGGCTTGGTTCGATCTTGCCATTGAAGTTTCACCTACTAATTTTAACGAAATCTATACTGGCTGCTTAAATGTATGGAAGAGCACAAACGGTGGCGATATCTTTACCAGAATCAACAGATGGAATATAACTGACCAAGGTTATACCCATGCAGATATACATTCTATAAAAATTTTCAACAACAAAGTTTACGTAGGTAGTGATGGTGGCATCTATATGTCTGAGAATGGTGGTAATACTTTTACTGATTATACAGCTGGTATTTCTATTAGTCAATTTTACAGAATATCTGTTGCTAAAAATGATTCTGGTAAAATAACAGGAGGTTTACAAGATAATGCCGGCTTTATTCGCGATCAAGGACAATGGAATGTTTTTACTGGTGGTGATGGAATGGATTATGAAATTGACCCTAACAATAGTAGCCTAGTTTATGGGTTTGTACAATTCGGAGGAAGCCTATTTATATCTTCTGATTCTGGACAATCTATTGGTGTGGTTGGCGCACCAATAGATGCAAATGGAAATACCATTGAAGGAAATTGGGTAACACCTCTAGCAATTAGCTCTGATGGATCTGTTTATGCAGGTTTTGATGCATTGTATAAACTAGAAAATAATCAATGGAGTAAAATATCTTCTTCCATTGGCTCTGGCAATATAGATGATTTAGAAATAGACCCTAAAAACCCTGAAACCATATTTGCCGCTGAAAGTAACATATTGTATAGAAGTAGAAATGGCGGTGTAACTTTTAGCTTAATTAAAGTAATGGATTCTGAAATTTCAGATATCAGTATTAATTCTAACGACAGCAACATTATCTATATAACGACTTCTGACAGAGTAGGTATTGCTTTTAGCGACCAACCTTCAGAAAGAGGTGTTTTCAAAGTTACCATCGGTGAAACAGAAACCACTTCTGAAAATATAACATTTGATATACCGACAGATCAAGCATTTTTCTCGATTGCTCACCAAGGTAGACATACCGACAATCCTATTTACGTAGGTACTAGTTTAGGTGTATATAGACTTGATGACACCTTAACGGAATGGGAAGAGTACTACACCAATTTTCCGAATGTTGCTGTTAGCGATATTGAAATTAATTTAGATGACGAAAAAATTATAGCTTCTACTTATGGTAGAGGTGTTTGGGAATCTACGATACCAGTTCAAATACCAGATAATGAAATTAGGTTAGTTTCTATAACACCCAATTCAAACGAGGTATTATGTAATGACTTTGCACCAACTGCTACTTTAGAAAACCAAGGAGTTAATGCCATTACCGCTGTTGATATTGAATATTCCATTAATGGCAATACCACGCAAACCTACAATTGGACAGGTAATTTATTAAGCAATGAAACAGTTACTATAGAACTACCTCTAGAAACAACCGTTAATTTTGGTGAGTCTACAATTGAGTTAACTGCCACTATTGATAACGATAGCTATGATGACAATAATACTTTACAAAACAGATTCTTTTTAAACACACCTGGTTCAGGTGGCGAACTAAATACTTTTGAAACTGAACAAGAATCTTTGATTGCATATAATGATGGTAATTCTGAAAGCGTATGGCAAAGAGGTATACCCACAGGTTCAAACTTAAACACGGCTACATCTGGCAGTAATGTTTACGGAACCAACTTAAGTGGCGATTACCCAAATAGCACCACAGCCATCCTTCTAAGTAATTGTTATGATATGACCTCTATCATCGCACCGGTTCTTAAATTTAATATGGCATATGATCTTGAGTTAAATTTTGATATAGTTTATGCCGAATACTCTATTGATGGCGGTAGTAATTGGGATATTCTAGGAAGTATCAATAGCGAACCAAATTGGTATAGTAGCGATAGAACTAATGCACTTTCTGAAGAAGCAGATGATTGTCAAAATTGTCCTGGAGCACAATGGACAGGTGAAAGCACCGAAATGACAGCATACGCTTATGATTTTAACTTAAATGCTGCTAATGGTGAACAGAACCTTACTGGCGAGACCAATGTACTATTTAGAATCGTCTTTCAATCTGACCCTTCGGTTACTGAAGAGGGTGTAATTATAGATGACTTCGTAGTCGATGGTTCACCCGATGACGATGATGACGATAACGACGGTATTTTAGACGTAGCTGATAATTGCCCTTTAACCGCAAATGCCGATCAATTAGATACTGATAGTGATGGTGAAGGTGATGTTTGTGATACCGATGATGATAATGACGGTATTTTAGACACTGATGACAACTGTCCTTTAATCGCAAACCCAGGTCAAGAAGATGATGATTTAGATGGTATTGGTAATTTATGTGATAATGATAGTGACAATGATGGAGTACCAAATGATATTGACCAATGTGACGATACCCCTAATGGAACTATAGTTAATGTTGAAGGTTGTGAAGTTTTCTCTTTACCGAATACTAACTTTCAAATTCAGACTACAGGCGGTGCCTGTAACGCAAGTAATAATGGAAGCGTTTTAATTACTGCTGCAAATACTTCGTATACGTATAACGCAGTTTTATCAAATACAGACGGCACCACAAATACTAGCTTTACAGACGAAAGTACATTTACTGATTTGTCTGCAGGAAATTATCAATTATGTATTACAGTTGAAGGTCAAGCAGACTATGAAGCTTGTTTTGATTTAACCATATCTGAGCCAGATTCTTTATCTGTTTCTGCTAAAATCAGTTCGCTGAATAATGAGGTTACATTAAGCTTCTCTGGTGGAGATTTATACACCATTTTCTTAAACGAAAAAATGTATTCTACAACAGCTAAAGAAATTACTTTACCGTTAGAAGATGTAACCACATTGATTACTGTAAAAACCGGATTAGATTGTCAAGGAGTTTATACTGAAAAAATAGTATTAAGTGATGATCTGTTTATCTATCCAAACCCAATTGAAGGTGGAGATTTAACTATATACCTTGGTACGAATGCTGCACCAGAGGTTACTATTTCATTATTTAATGTAAATGGCACAAGTATTCTATCGAAACAAATGAAATCGACTAATAACGAAATTAAACTAAGTGTAGATGGACTAGCAACCGGAGTCTATATTTTAAACATTAAATCTGGTAACACGCTATCTAATTACAAAATCATAAGAAAATGAAAACATTAAAATATATAACTTTTACATATCTGCTTGTCACACTTTTTATATCATGTGGTGGTGGCTCTGACAGTGAACCAAGCCCTGTTGACCCAATTGCACCAGTTGTCTTAGACCCTGCTGCAGCTGGTTTAGTTTTTCCTGAAGATAATACTGAATGTAACGAAGGTGTCGTAAATGCAAACGACGAAACAAAGAGTACCGTAACCTTTCAATGGTCTGATTCTGAAAACACAGATTCTTATGAAGTGAAAGTAAAGAACCTTGAAACAGGCAGTATAACTACAGCCATTTCTACTACAAACCAAAAAGAAATAAGTATAAATAGAGGCACACCTTATGAATGGTATGTTATTTCTTTAGCCAATGGAACATCTTCTACTGCAACGAGTGAAACTTGGGCTTTTTACAATCAAGGACAAGGAATAGAAAATTATGCCCCATTCCCTGCAGTTGCTATTAGCCCGCAGAGAGGCGCTACCATTTCTAGTGCTAACACAACAATTACTTTAGAATGGTCTACTTCAGATGTTGATGATGATATTGTTTCTTACGAAGTATTGTTCGATACGGCTGAAACACCGGTAACAACTTTAGGTGATACAACAGAATCTTCTATAGAAGTAACAATTACTGCTGGCACTACGTATTATTGGAAAGTAATTACAAAAGATTCTTTTGACAATACCTCAAACTCAGAACTGTTTGAATTTAGAGTAGAGTAATAGAAATTAAAAAAGCCAAAGATGCGATTGCACCTTTGGCTTTTTCTTTAAAACTAAATTTATCTCTATAACGAATTGAAGTAATTAAGAAAACTTACTACATCTTTCTCGTGTCTAAGGTTTAGATTATTTTCTTTAATATACGTTTTCATTTCTTCCTTTTTTGCTCCTGTAAAATCTAATATCTGATTCTTGGTTAAACGAACCTTTACTGCATGGTTCTCTTTATCAGCATTAGTTTCATCTAATAAATAATAAGAACTATTCCAAACATATGTTGGCGGAGAATACTTTTCGTATGAAGTACTAGGGCTACGCGCTTGTTTTAATAAAGCTTCTGGTTTGAACAATAATTTCAAATTACCCTCATTCAAATCTGTAAAATAACTTGTTTTTATAGACTCGTCAGTATCAACGTAGGTGTAAATACTATACATTTTACCTCCTATTTCTACTTGTATATAAGCACGTTTTAATAAGGAGTAAAATGAATCTTTAGAGATATTATCTAAAATTTCTACTTCATTTCTATATGCGTTATATCGCATCTTTCCTATTTCTTCGACTTTACCGTGTACAATAACCTCTCCATGAACAAATTCCTCATTTAAATACGGAGTTCCCTTTGCTTTTGTAGGTGCTATTTCAGTGCTACTAGTAACAAAATTAACAATACCCTCTTCTGGTACTGGAGAATATGCATTTTGCGCATTTACACTATTAAAAGCTAAGGCAGCAATTGTAAAGATTGTGAACTTTTTAATCATTTTATTCTTTAATTTTTTTTCAATTTAATTGTTTCTAATTGATTCATAGGTTTAAAAAATGTTATTAAAAACTTAAAAATGCAACCGTAGTTTGTTTAATTCTATAACATCTATTTCAACAGGATATTAAGGGATTCAATTATTCAAAAAGGAAAGTGCTGAACTGCCTAAATTATAATGATAAGATCTCCAATAAAAACCTGACCCTTCAAATTCCCAAACTACTTCTTTGTCTTTGGTCACTTCAATAAAACCAGAAGTTCCTGAAGTGATTAGCGTGTTACCATTATCTAAACGAACCGCACCTGATACTCTTGGCGCATATAAACCTTCTCGTGTATAACTCCAAATTACATCTAATTCATTACTTCCATTTACTTGTAAATTAAAGTTAGAAGGTAAGTCTAACTCATATACAACAGATTGTTGTGAATCTCCGTTACCATTTACATAAACCAAAATATTTCCATCACCGGGCACATCATTCTCTAATAGATTAGGAAAATGATTATTATAAAATAAACGTTCACCAAATGTATTATCGTAAGCAGTAGGGTTACCAAATCTGTATACTAAATCTCCACCCTTACCATAAGAACCTCCAGTATTTGTTTTGGCTTGAGCGTTGGTTGTACTATGATCTATTACCCACACCTCACTAAAATTATTAATGGTCATATAAATTAGATCATTCTCTTCATCATAATCAAATCCATTAGCATGCATTATGTCTCCATCTGGTGTTTCGGTTTCCCTTAAAACATCGATAAAATTAATATTGATTAATTCTGGATGTTCATTAATTATTCCGAAACGTGGTTTAGAATCATCTGCATCTTGTACTATGTGATCCCAAGACTCCCATTTCCAAACTATTTCATCTGTAGCGGGATTTATTTCAATAATAGTTTCAGTATACACCTTTTCTTCTTCACCTAAATAACCAATAGCATCTAATTCTTCTGCACTTCTTAAATCCCAAACAATTGCCAAGACATTTCCATTAGGCAACATTTCAACATCGTGATGAATTATATGCTCTTCACTGACATATGTAAATTCCCAATCAACAGAACTATCTGGATTAATCAATTGAATAATCCCTCCAAAACCACCAAAACTAAAATCTGGCGTTTCTACTCCCAATGACGCCAACAATCTACCATCAGATAATAACTCAACATCGTTACCTAATCCGAATTCTAATTGCCACTCATGAACAATCAATGCCGAATCTTTCTCCATTAAATACACTCTATCTTCAGAAGACTCATTCACCAATACATAACCTTCTTGAGATAATAATTTATCATTCAATAGTATTGTACCTGTTTCTCCTTCAATTGGATAAACAACTTCAGTTGGCACCTCAGGCTCTTGTTCTTCTTCCTCTTCAATAACCCCTTCTTCAGGTTCCTTTTCATCAACAACAGTAACATCATCATCTGATGAGCACGCCAAAAAGAAACTAACGAAAAGTACACCCAAGAATTTGGTCAAAATTTTAATTTTCATAATGTATAGTTATTAAGGTCTTAATTATGTCGTAAGATTTAGCCTAAACTTAATCTTAATTCAAAAAAAAATCAGGCCAAATTGCTTCAGCCTGATTTTAAATAAATAATACAATAATGTATTTAAATCACTATTGATTTATACAAAATTCTTTAGCTTCAGAAGCACCAAATGCTCCACCACCATCAAGAACGCTCAATATAGAACATGTGATTGTATAGTTACCAGTAACTGTACCATCTACTTGACCATCGCCATAAGCATCAAAAATAGTGAATGTATAACAACCATCTTCTAAGAAAACTTCATTAACAACTGATTCTACACCACGACCAAAAGGACCTGCAGACGCTACAACTGTACCATCAGCATCAGTAATTTCCCAACTAGTCTCGTCACCATATAAATCTGTATTTACAGTAACAACGATATCATTACAAACAATCTCTTTAAAATATTCAATTTCAACCTGCTCGCTAAAGGCTACACCATCTGCTGGCGCATCTAAGTTTACAACCAATGTATAAACTTCACCTTCAGTTAAAGGATCAAAATTTAAAGAAACATTTAAAATACCACTATACTCACCTGCAGGAATAGTAACAGACCCTAGAGCATAGTTACCAGCATCACCAACCGTTGCATCATCAACAGAAACACTAAATGTTCTATCAGCAGCAGCAACAGTAGTTACATTAACAGGCACATCTATACCTAAACCTTCGGTAGGTACTGAAACGTTATACGCTGTTGTTGCAAAAGAAACGCCTGTTTGCCCGTTTTCATTATCAAATACTATATTCTCTTCTTCACATGAAGCGAAAGCAAATAGTACTGCAATTATTAAAATATACTTTTTCATAATTCTATAGTTTTTAATAGCCAGGATTCTGAACCATATTTTGGTTAGCATTGATTTCAGAAATAGGAATTGGTAATTGGAATCTAAAATTGTCAGCATCTAAAGTTGGAAAATCTGGAGGTGTTCCAGTACCATCGATAATGTCTCCCATTGTAGAACGCATTACAGGTTCTCCACGACGTTTCAAATCAAAGAATCTATGACCTTCAAATGACAATTCAACTCTTCTTTCGAATTGAATAGCATCTTCAAGATCTTGACCAGCTTCACCACCATCATAAGCTACGTATCTTAAATCTCTAAGCTCATTAAGTGTTGATAAAGCATCTTGCCCTAATTCAAATTGTGCTTCTGCTTTATTTAATAAAACTTCTGCAGCTCTCATAACCTTAACATCAACACGACCATTAACCTGACCGGTTTCTCCTAAAAATTTAGAGATTGCATTATATTGATTGTCTGAATTTAAACCTACAAAAGAAATAGCGTCTTTTCTTAAATCATCTTCAGCAATACTATTAATAAAATCAAAATCGAAAACATATTCTGAAATAGTAGAAGTAGCATTTGATTGGCTGTATAATACACCAACATTGTTACCACCACTCTCAGAAGAAGTATTAATTGCAAGTTTTACAACTATACCAGCTTCATTTGCATCAGTATATAAACCTTCTAAATCTTCTGCAGTTGCCAACGGAACACTAACTTCATCAGCAGCATCAATTACCTTTTGGTATTCACCATTGTATAGGTAAACTCTAGATAAAAGTGCATATACCCCATCTGTATTTAATTTTCCTTGACCATTATCGGCTCCGATTAACTGACTAGCTCTTTCTAAATCGCCGATAATTTCAGCATAGTTGCTAGCAACAGTTTCTCTTGTAGGTTCTGCAAAAGGATCCTCTGTATCGCCGTCTTCAACTTTAATGTAAACAACACCTAAAGAAGCGTTAGCATCTGCAGATTGTGTTGGTATTTTACCATAAACCCTAACAAGATCAAAATGTGCCCAAGCTCTAATTGCTAAAGCCTGCCCTAAGATATTATCCTTATCAGCACCATCACCTAAGTTATCAATTTGAGCAATTACCAAGTTGGCAACGTTTACGGCCTCGTAAGCTTCACTCCAATACAAATCAATTGCACCACCAGTACCAGATACATACCTGTAGTTATAATAATCTTGATTTGAACGTCTGCCCGTCTGTGCAATAATTACATTATCTGAAAGGATATCAGGAATACCTTGTAAACCTGAACCAGTGCTTGAATAGTAATTCCACAATTGCCTGTAAGCACCATCTACACCATTCTGGAATGCAGAAACACTATTAAAAAATGTTTCAGGGTTTCCTTCTACAAACGGTTGTAGATCATTCAACTCATCATCGCAGGACATAAAGAACCCGAACGAAAATAAAAGAACTAATAATTTTATGTTATTTTTCATTTCTAACTTTTTTTTTGTTTTTAAAATCCTACTTCAACACCAAAAGTATAAGACCTTGTGTTTGGATAGCTAAATAGGTTAAATGATCCAGGTACGAAACCTACATCACCAGGCTCACCCGATTCTGCAGAACCTAAACCAACTTCTGGATCACCACTAAAATCAGTGATTGTAAATAAATTCTGTCCAGCTACAAAGAACCTTAATGAATTTAACCCCATACCATCAATCATATCTCTAGGCATATTGTAATCTAGAGTCATTGTACGTAACCTTAAGTAATCACCTTTCTCCAAGAATCTTGTTGAAGTTTGATCAGCAGTACCTTGAAATAAAGGACTTGGCAAAACATTAGTATCACCTGGTTGTTTCCAGTAATTAAAAGCATCTGTTCTTAAATTACTATCAATATTACCTATTGCTAGACCTTCTTGAAGCTGATTGTTAATAATGTAGTTTCCTCCTTTATAAACAAAATCACCTCTTAAACCAAAACCTTTGTAAGAAAAAGCTGTATAAAAACCACCTTCAAAATCAGCTATAGGAGATTTTCCCTCTAGAAGTTTTTGGAAACTAGTACTATACTCATTGGTAACATTACCATCTAAATCATAATATAATGGCTCACCATTTGCAGGGTTAACACCAGCATATTCAACCATGTAGTAAGAATTAATTTCTTCACCTACACGTAAAATATTATCGCTAAATGTACCAGTAACGATATCTTCGCCTTCAACCAACTCTATAACTTCGTTATCAATGAATGTGATGTTACCACCAAGTGTCCATTTAAAGTTTTGAGTTCTAATAACATCTCCACTTAAAGAAACTTCAATACCTGAGTTTTGAATTTCACCAATATTAGAGAATATAGAATTGTTCTCATCACCAACAGTGTAAGAGATAGGACGATCTAAAAGTAATTCATTTGAATTTTTCTTAAAGTAATCTACAACACCATTTACACGGTTATTAAATAATCCGAATTCAACACCAACATCAAATATAGCTTGAGACTCCCATTGAATTTGTGGGTTACCTACACCTATAGGCAAAGCTGTTGTTTGACCGTTATAAGTATTTCCGAAATCTAATAAGTTCAAATATTGAAAATCACCAATATTCTGGTTACCAGAAGTACCGTATGACGCTCTTAATTTCAACGTATTGAATATAGAGTTTTCCATAAAGCTCTCGTTAGCAATATTCCATGCTGCACTACCACTATAGAAATAACCATATTTATTATCAGGACCGAATCTAGAAGAACCATCTCGTCTAACAGAACCAGAAACAATATATCTACCATCATAATCATAATCAACAAATAAACCTTGAGAGAATAAAATTCTTCTAGCCTCGCTTGAACCAGCATTTGTTGCTTCTGCAGCTACATCTAAATAAGGAATACTTGGAGAAGGAAAACCTCTAGCCGAAGCAAACATACTAGTTGCAATATTCTCATTATATTCTAATAAGAAACTAGCTGAAAGATTGTGAACACCGTTATAAGTATCTGAATATGTAAATACGTTGTTAACGTTGTATTCAAAATCTATATTTAAGTTATCAGTTTGAGTACCAGGAAAGTTAGCATCACCAACAAACCCTTGTAATACACCACCAGCAATAGAACGCGTAGTTCTATTGTATCTGTTACTAATTAAACCAACACTGAAGTTGTTAGAAAATTTTTCGCTAAATGTCATACCAGCGCTTATGTTACCTATTAACAATAAGTTTCTTGTATCTTCTTGCTCAGTCTGCAAAGCCAAAGCAATTGGAAAGCCTGACCTTGTAGGGTTATAAACATTATTACCTTGATCATCTGTAACTATAGAACCATCTGCATTAGTTGAAAATAAAGGATCATATGGATTGTAATCATACATTGCTCTAAATGGATTCTGAACATTGTTTCTATCTCTTGGTAAATCTGTAGTACTACGAGATACAGAAACATTAGCACCAATATTCAACCAATCTTTTGCTTGGTAATTTGTATTTAAACGAGCAGACATTCTTTCAAAACCATCGATATTTTTGATGATACCTGTATTCTTGTCATACCCTAAAGACATATAGTATGTTAATTTCTCATCACCACCAGAAACAGATAGATTGTTCGATTGAATGATAGAATTTTTAAGTAAAGCCTCTTGCCAATCTGTATCTAAAGATGTTAACCTTGCAAGTTCTTCTGGAGTAGCATTTGCACCAGGCATACTACTAGCAGCATTTACACCTAAAGCAGAATACTGACGCTCTATCTCAAGTTTTTGAGTAGCATTCATTACGTCAAAATTATTCGGAATCATTTCACCAAAACCGTAAGATGAAGAAAATTTCACTCTTGCATCACCAGCTTTACCTCTTTTGGTTGTAATTAAAATTACACCGTTAGCACCACGAGAACCATACTTAGAAACGGTAGCCGCATCTTTTAATATTGAGAATGTCTCAATATCACTTGGGTTCAAATTACTAATTGGGTTGAAATCTCTTTCTGTATCAATAGGAATTGGAACACCATCAATTACGTACAAAGGAGTAGTTTGTGCGTTAATAGAACCAACACCTCTAATTTGAACGAAGGCAGTGTTACCTGGTCTACCGTTCGAAGCAGTAACCTGTACACCTGCAGCTTGACCCTGTAAGATGTTATCAATACTAGTAGAAGGTACGAATGCTTCGATCTTCTCAGCAGAAACTGTTGCAATTGCAGATGTTGAAAGTTCTTTTGATCTAGAACCGTAACCTACTACAACAACTTCTTCTAATGCTTCAGCATCTTCTTCTAATTGTACATTAATGGTATTGGATGCACCAACACTCATCGTCACTGTTTTTTGACCTAGGTAAGAAAATCGCAATTTTTCACCTGAATTCGCGTTAATGGCATAGTTACCATCAAAGTCTGTTTGAGACCCGTTAGTTGTTCCAACAACTACAACGGACACTCCCGGTAGCGGTAAACCGCTTTGATCGGTTACAACACCGGTCACTGTTTTTTCCTGTGCAAAGGAAAATGTCATGAAGAGCACCAATAACGGTGTCAACATCCACGTCAACTTCTGTTTCATAAAATTTGTTTTTGAATTAGCTTGCGCCAAAAGTCCAAAAATTTGCTTAGTATTCCAAAACCTATCTTAACTCAAAAAAGATATTTGTTAAAAAAACACTTATTATTATTTTTTTCTTTCTGAAATATCGATTTTGTTGAAAATAAAACAATTATTTAACACTAAATCCATGTTTAAAAATCAAAATTTTAAGTTAAAAAAAACATAATGCTTCTTAAATTTTACAAAAATATTAACGAAACAGGTACTGACGAGGCTGGAAGAGGTTGCTTGGCGGGACCTGTGACCGCTGCAGCAATAATACTGCCAGAATCTTTCGAAAACTCAATTTTAACAGATTCAAAGCTTTTATCTGAGCGAAAAAGAGAACTTCTAGAACCTCTTTTAAAGAATGAGAGCATATGCTTTGGCATTGCTCATATTCAGCCTACGATAATAGATGACATCAATATTTTAAATGCTTCTATTATGGCGATGCATAATGCGATAGATTCCCTATCTCAAATACCAGAGTATATAATTGTAGATGGCAACAGATTTAAACCTTTCAAAAACATAGACCATTCTTGCATAATAAAAGGGGACTCTAAATATCTAAGTATTGCAGCAGCTTCTGTATTGGCGAAAACTGCTCGTGACGCCTACATGTTAAAACTACATGAGGAATACCCTATGTATAACTGGAAAAAGAACAAAGGCTACCCTACAAAAGAGCACAGAGCTGCCATTAAAAAATATGGACCTACCAAGTACCATAG
The DNA here is from genome assembly GCF_035207705.1 of Maribacter sp. BPC-D8. Lineage (NCBI taxonomy): Bacteria > Pseudomonadati > Bacteroidota > Flavobacteriia > Flavobacteriales > Flavobacteriaceae > Maribacter > Maribacter sp. BPC-D8. Next base: position 4,593,756 of record NZ_CP128187.1, on the reverse strand, counting down.
AATGAGTTTTAAGCTTTTGCCAGACAACTAAATTTTATGTAACAAATAGTATAACTTTGCACAAACTTTTCGCATGAGGCTTACTTTATTATATGCTTTAATTATCCTTTTCGGCATATCTTGTACATCTAAAAAAAAATCTGAAAATTCTATCTTAGATTTAGTTCCCCCTAATGCCAGCGTAGTTTTTAAAATAAATGATTTTGAAACGCTTAATGATGAGCTTACGACTAACGAAATTTTAAATTCACTTGAGTCGCAAAAGCCATTTATAGATGTAAAGAAAATTCTAACTCCGATTAACTATCTTACTAATCAGAAAAAAGGGTTATTAGCTTTATCGGCTGATAGTACTCGAATAGATTATACCTACATATCATCAGATAGTTTAGTGATTACTAATGGTGATTCTATTTCGAACAAAAGTATTGAGTCGTATAATTATAATGAGGTAGCCATCACCACATACAAAATTGAAAAGGACACTTTTTATAGCACGTTGATCGAGAAGCATTGGGTTTTAAGTTCTTCTCAATCATTACTACAAAACCTTATAAATACTATTGAAACCCCAGTAAAAAATGAATCGTTAGAACGCTTTTACGAAGTTTCGAACACTGACAAGGTTGCAAATATTTGGATAGATTTAGAAAGTGGCAGAATGCTATTTCAAAAATTACTTTCTGATGATCAACATATTTCAAGCTTCGGAAGTTCGATGTCTCTAGACCTATCCTTAAAGGACAACGAAATCTTATTTAACGGGGTCGCTGAATCAAATGTAGGTAAAAATCTATTCCTGAATCTATTCAACAACACAAAACCTATTCAAAACAAAACATGGAGTTTAACACCTAGCGATGCCAACAATATGACATCATTTGGTTTAGATGATTTTAATAAATACACTCACAACAAAACACTTAACAACTACCCCACCACGGTTTTAGATTCACTTCTTAGTACCGTTGAAGAAATTGGAATCGCGGAGTATAACAACGAACACGTTTTGTTTTTGAGAACATACGGTACCGCAACACTACTTGACTATATTAATGAGGAGAAAGTATCTGCCGAAGAATTTAGCAGTAATGAAATTTGGGGATTAAAATCTAATCTTGAAATATTTGACCCGTTAACACCTTTAATTGGAGAACATTCTTTTGAATTTGCGAGTATTGTTGAGAATACTTTTCTTTTTTCTAAGTCTAAGAGCACGCTAGAATCTGTAATCACCAAAATAAAAACGGGTGATACTTTTGACAAGACCACCTTATTTAAAAATGCAGAAAACAATCTTACTTCTTCTTCAAGTGTAGTGTCCATTTCCAATTTAAAAGGTTTTGTTACCGCAATGAATGAATCTGTTTCTAAAACCCTAAGCAATTCATTTGCCTCCAGCAAATTAGATGATTATGTTTTTGCCTCTCAGATAATCGCAGATGCGGGATTCTTTCACACCAATTTCTTAATAAAAAAAATTACAAAAGAAGAGGAGTCAAGTTCTGTTTCTTCTGCTTTTGAAGTCAAATTCGATACTGACCTGGCTACCTTACCACAATTTGTAACGAACCATAGCAATAGAAGAAAAGAGATTATAGTTCAAGACCAAGAAAATATACTCTACTTAATTTCTAATAGTGGAAAAATTATTTGGAAAAAACAACTTAACGGAACTATACAGGGTAAAGTTCAGCAGGTTGACTTGTTTAAGAATGGAAAATTACAGTTAGCATTTACCACGAACAACGAATTCTTAATTTTAGATAGAAATGGAAAAGATGTTCAATCGTTTACCAAAAAGTACACTGGTGGTAACTTAAACCCACTAGCCGTATTTGACTATGAGGGCCGTAAAAATTATCGCTTTGTTGTTACTCAAGATAAAAACGTATTCATGTATAACAGCAAAGGAGACATAGTTAAAGGTTTTACTTATGATACTGCCGAAGCACCCATAGTAGCCGCTCCTCAACATTTTAGAATCGGTAAAAAAGATTATATCGTTTTTAAATTAGAGAACGGTCAATTAAAAATAACTAACAGGGTAGGTAAAACTAGGGTTAACGTTAAAGACAAGTTCTCATTTTCTGATAATGACATTAAGCTGTATCAGAACAAGTTTACATTTACCTCTGTCGACGGTATACTGTATCAAATAGATGCTAACGGAAAAATCTCATCAAGTAATCTAAACCTTGCCAAAGACCACGGTATAGATGCTACTTCAAGAACTTTAGCTATCATGAATGACAATACTTTACAGATTCGCAACAAGAAGGTAGAGCTTGAATTAGGAGTATATTCAAAACCAACCATCTTTTACCTTAACGATAAAATTTACGTTTCAGTTACCGATATACAAAATCAGAAAATATACCTCTTTGATAGTCAAGCTGAATCAATTCCAAATTTTCCGATTTTTGGTAGTTCACCAATTGACATGGAAGATATAAACGGAAATAAAAAACCAGAATTTGTATTTAAAGACCAAGAAAACAGCTTTAAAGTTTTTAAAATACGATAATACACTTGAAAGTTAAATTCACAAGCATTTAAATACCGATCACACATATCATTCAGAATAATGAAATGATTTTCATATATTTAAGTAGTTATTAATCAGAATCTTAACTATATAAAAAATGAAAATCAAATTACTTAACGCATTATTTTTTTTAATCGGGATCGCATTCGTTACCGCTCAAGACAACTGCAGCACATTCTACCCTATGAACGAAGGTGTTTCAATGGAATACACCAATTACAATAAAAAAGGAAAAACTGAAGGTGTTAGCACCTACAAAGTTATCGAAGCAAACCACAATGGCGATACTACTACTGCCACCATGTCTATAAACTTAAAAGACAATAAAGGAAAAGATATTTACAGCACTAGTTACAATTTAGCTTGTAGCGGCAACGCAGTTACTTTAGATTACGAATCTTTATTACCTACCGAAATGATGGAGCAATATGGTGATATGGATATTGAAATATCTGGCAATGACATTGAAATACCCAATGAACTTACCGTAGGTCAAAAATTGAAAGATGCTAATGTAGCTATGAAGATTGGCATGAGCGGTATTAACATGAATATGACCGTTGATATGACAAACAGAAAAGTAGAGAAAAAAGAGAGTGTAACTACTACTGTCGGCACTTACGATTGCTTTGTTTTATATAGCGAAAACCGTTCTAAAATGATGATGGCTAACCAAGTTTACCCGTCGAGAGTTTGGCTTGCAGAAGGCATTGGTATGGTTAAACAAGAAACCTATAAGAAAAACGGAGATGTAATGAGCAGCACATTGCTTACGGCACACAGCAAATAATAACTTAACCATACCCAACTTTAAACCGAGGCTAAAGCCTCGGTTTTTTTATGCGCGTATGTTAACGTTATCCCTAATAAAATAATATAAATATTCATTATTAAAAAACCAATATTAACAGTAATCACCTACAACATAAACACGCTGATAGCGTTATCTTAATTAGCTATTACGAAATGAAAAGAATACTTGCCGTAATTTTTATTCTACTATCGATTTCATGTAGTAAGGATGTTTCTACCGAAATAGATTCTCTTAACTCAGAAACAACAAAATGCAACTATAAATTTAAATGTAGCTATGATATTAATATACTTAATGACTTTGGCAAAGGCCCCATCGGTTGCGGCTCTGAAACCAACCCTACAAAAAATCCAATAGGTGGCGGATTAGGCTTCTATAAAGACATGAGTATTGCTTGTATATCTAACAAAGTATACAACACCAACGAATTAATTTCTGCAATAAAAAATGCGCAAGATGGAGATATAATTTATTTGGACGACGAATCAATTTTTGATTTAACTAACCTACCTACAATAAAAGTCAATAACAGTATCATTATAATGAGCGGCAGAGGAATAAATAACTCAAACGGAGCGTTAATCATTGACAAAAACCAATATCTAGGAAACCAAAAAATTGCTAATTCAAAAACTAGCATATTTAAAATTTCCTCCAATCTAGTTCAATTCACAGGTATAAGAATTAGCGGTCCACATCCAAATAAAATAGACCCATCAATTAGGTCTATGGCAATTTTAATAAATAATAGTAATTGTGTAGAAATAGAAAATATGGAAATAGAAAACTTCTCTCACGCAGCCATTGCCTACGTAAACAGTAAAAATGGATATGTTCACCATAATTACATTCATAATTCACAAGGAATAAGATTAGGTTATGGAGTTTTATTAAATGGCGAATCTGAGGTTTTAATTGAAGCAAATCTATTCAAGGACAATAGACACGATATATCTGGAACAGGACATCTAGGTCAAAAGTATGAAGCTAGATATAATTTAGATTTAAGAAACTCCACAGATAATTTTTCCAGAAGTTTTGACATGCACGGCAGAGATGAAAAAAATTGTGCTTCATCAAGCAATGTTGGTGGATCTACAATTGTTATTCATCACAACACTTTTTTAGACAATAGAGATGAATCTATTCTATTAAGAGGGCATCCACAATTTGGAGCATGGATTTCCAATAATATTTTTCCAACATCAACAAGAGAAGAATCTCTACGTCAACCATCATGTGATATCGAACAAGTCTATTGGAATTCTAATTGTTTTAATTAAGATTTAAAAATCCTAATTAAACAATGAGCAAATACAAAAAAAATTAACCATTAAAAAACAACCCACCTATGCTAAATAATCACTTCCGCTTCAAAAAGCACTTGAAAATGTTTCAATAGTTTTTGTTTTACCTCATTTAAATCAACCTCTTTTTTTCCTAATTCTACATTTAAAGAAGTCACGGATTTCCCTTTAATTCCGCATGGGATCATCATATCAAAATATCCTAAATCGGCATTGACATTTAATGCAAAGCCATGCATGGTTACCCATCTACTGGCTCTTACTCCCATTGCGCATATTTTACGTGCAAACGGGGTACCGACATCTAACCATACTCCGGTTTCCCCTGGAGATCGTTCAGATTTTATTCCGTATTCAGCTAAGGTCAAGATGACCATTTCTTCTAAAAAACGAAGGTATTTATGAATATCTGTAAAGAAGTTATCTAAATCTAAGATAGGGTAACCCACTATTTGACCCGGACCGTGATAAGTGATATCTCCTCCTCTATTTATTTTATAAAAAGTAGCTCCTTTGTCAGCTAAGACTTTTTCATCAACTAAGAGATTAGAAATGTCTCCACTTTTACCAAGTGTATACACATGAGGGTGTTCAACAAAAAGAAAATGATTCGGAGTCTCTAAACTCAATTCTTCTCTTCTATTTCGTATTTTAAGGTCAATGGTATCTTTAAATAACTGCTCTTGGTAGTCCCAAGTCTCCTTATAATCCTTCAGACCTAAATCTTGTACGTGCACCTTCTTATTCATCTTACAAAGATATGAAAAGGAATATCCTATTTTTCTAATTCTACTTCGATGACCATAGATTCTGGATCTTTCATCATCTCTAAGAAATTTACCTCATGTACCATAGTTTTTCCATCCATAGAAAAAGTTGCTTCTTCAATGTTGGTAGACTTTACACGTCTTGGAAAATGATACTTAAAAGTATATGTAGAACTAGATAGAAACATTTCTGCACTAGCCAAACTGTCTAAACTTTTTTCAAATAATTCTTGATCTAAGATTACTGTTTCACGTTTAAATGTGTTCTTTTCAAAACTGTAATTAACCGTAGTAGTCTCTTCTGTTGCACCAGCTGGCATTGATTTACCGCCTGCAACAGGACCTATAGCACTAGCATTTTGAAAAGCATTAAAGGCATCATTTACCTCAGACACTTTTTTGAAGTCTGTAAACATATTAAAATTCATGACTCCGCCTTCAGGATCAACTATCATACGTAAACTAAAAGGCTCTAATCTTTTTAGCTTAGCTTGCTCTTCTGGCGATAACTGCGCTATACTATCCTTTTTTTCTCTTAGTAAGTCTTTAAAGACTAAAGTAGAATCTATTGCTTTATCTAATTCTGTAGAATCAGTTTCTGGTATCATTTGCATCATTTCATTACCGTCGAAAAGAATGCTCAGTTTACCTGACCCGTCTTCATTGAAATAAATTTCTTCAGTAAAATTACAGGCAGCGAAAAGTACTGTTATAATAACAACAGATAGAATTTTAAAAAGTCTCATGTATTTTGGTTCTAGTTAGGGTTATTCAATATAACTAATGCAGCGATTACACCTGGTACCCAGCCGCAAAAAGTCAAAAGTAGAACAATTACAAAAGAACCACAACCTTTGCCTAAAACTGCTAAAGGAGGAAAAAAGATGGCGAGCAATACTCGAATTAAACTCATTTGATTATTATTTTGATTGATTGATGTACCTTATAGGTCGTAATTGCAAACGCTTTGTTACAAAATCTATTAATTTTATTATCCACAAACTAATCAATGTTCAGAACAGTATTTTTAATCCTTATTCTTTTCTCCTGTTTTAAAGGTTTATCTCAATATAGTTTCGAAGGTCAAATTGCAGATGAGCAAAGCGGAAAGACCATTTACCTATCTATCATTGAAGATTACAGGAAGTTTGGTAGAATATCAATGGAACAGATTCTTAAAAAAACTACTACCGATACATTAGGATATTTTAGTTTCAAAGGGAATAACCTTAACGATGACAATAGAATTTACAGAATTCATTTAGATGATTGTTCTGATGCTTCTTCAAACTCTGAACACTTTTTTGGCAGTTGCGAGTTCAGCAAAAGCATACTTTTTGTTGCCAATAATAACGACACCATTACTTTCCCTACTTCTTTTGCAAATGAAGAACTCTGTGAAATTACCTCAACAAACAGTAAATCATCTACCTTTTTAGATATAGATATTTTAAAAGAAGAAATGGCTTTCGATTTTAATGAATTTAGAAGTGATGCGAATAGAAAGCTGAATTCTAAAAAGTGGTTCTCGACCTTGCAAGATTTCGGAGAAAATTTAGATGAGCCTTTAGCCGAACTCTATATTTTCAACTTTTTATCAGATAAAAGAAATGATACCTACAGCTATTACCTAAAAGATATTGGCAAGACAAACTATTATAATGAACTTGGCGAGCGATTACTTTCTAAATACCCAAATGCGCCCTTTACCGATTTGTATTTAAATGAAATAGCAATTGACCAACAATTAAAAGATAGCACTTCATCAAATTCTGATTTTTGGAAATGGTTACTTCTAGCCTTACTCCTACTCTCTATATCGCTCAATATATACTTTGTTTTGAAACAAAGAAGCACTTCAAGAAACTTGCAAAGCGATTCTCTCGCAAAGCTAACCGAGCAAGAAAACAACGTTATTCAACAAATTCTTGAAAACAAAACCAATAAAGAGATTGCAGCAGCCATGTTTATCAGTGTAAGCACTGTAAAGACCCACATTAACAACGTTTACAAGAAATTAGAGGTGTCGTCGAGAGACGAAATAAAACAACGTTTTCAATAATCTTTTAAATTTCCACCTAGGGTCTAGTACCTATTTCCACCCCAAGAAATCAATTTTACTCTCGTAATTTCTAGAATTTTCAGGTCTAATATAAAAACTGAAAATCATGAAATTATCATTTGTATTGACCACACTTCTCTTAAGCTTCTTCTTCAACTCATTTTCTCAGAATACCAACCAAGAGATTATTATTGACAATCAACAACCCTTTTTATTGGGAGAAATAACTGTTGGCGGACTCTCAGCCAACTCCTACAAAACATGGTTCGAACCTAATTTCGAAAACTATGAGAGTGACCAAATTCAAATTGATGTATTTAAAGAGCAACTAGCTTCTTACAAAATCTTGATTTTTATGGGTACTTGGTGTGGTGACAGCAAACGCGAAGTTCCTAGATTTCTTAAAATTCTAGAATCTGCAGATTACCCAATGGAGAACTTGAAAATAGTTGCTCTTGACCATCGAAAAAAATCGTATAAGAAAAGTCCGCAGGGTGAAGAATGGGGATTAAACATCCGTAGGGTTCCTACATTTATTTTTTACAAGAACGGAAGAGAAGTGAATAGAATTATTGAAACACCCATAACAACATTAGAAGGTGACATATTGAAAATTATTTCGCAAAAAGAATATATTCCCAATTACGCTTCTTCATTACATTTCGACTGATATTATTCATCAATCAAAAGCATGTGGTTAATAGCGTATTTTATAGTAACTTTTAAAACCTTTATAACCGCTATTACCTTAGATTACTATGAAATATGCTCACATGCTTTATAAATTAACCTTAATTGTTTTTCTGTTTAGCTCTCTACCTTCATGCAGCCAGACCGAAGAAATAAGATTTGAGCAAATAGTAGGCGACCCAAATAATCAAGAAATTATTACGTATTTAGCGCTCGGCGATAGTTATACTGTTGGGGAAAGTGTTGATTTTGAAGATAGTTTTCCTGCTCAACTGAGTACAAAAATTGAAGAAAATAAAAATCTTCAAGTCAATACAACGGTAATTGCACAAACCGGATGGCGAACAGATCAGCTCATTTCAGCTGTTGGTGGTCGCGAATCTGCAGATTATAATTTAGTTACGCTATTAATCGGTGTAAACAACCAGTTTCAATCTAGACCTTTTTCTCAATACGAAACTGAGTTTACCGAATTATTAAACAAAACAATTAATCTAGCTGGTAATGATGCTAACAAAGTAATCATACTTTCAATACCTGATTACTACTACACACCATATGGACAAAGTAATGGAGACGAACTGATCTCTTTTCAACTGGATAAGTATAATAATTTCGCCAAGTCTATTGCAAAAGAAAAGGGAGTTACTTTCCTCGATATTACAGATATAACGCTAAAAGGTTTAGACGAACCGGAATTGGTCGCCAATGACGGATTGCATCCTTCTGGGCTTGCTTATGAAAAATTTGTAGAAAGACTCTATCCTTTAGTGTCTACAAGATTGAAAGATTAATACATATCGATTATATTTGCCAGCTAAATAAACGAAGGCATGCAATTATCGGAGCAAGAGCTTATCAGAAGAGAAAAATTAGAGAAATTAAGAGCACTAGGTATTAATCCTTATCCAGCGGCTTTATATCCTGTAGATGCTACATCTGCAAGTATCAAATCTAATTATGAAGAAGGTAAACAGGTTATTGTTGCCGGTAGACTTATGTCGCGTCGTATTCAAGGGAAAGCATCTTTTGCCGAACTACAAGATAGTACCGGTCGTATTCAGGTTTATTTCAATAGAGATGAAATTTGTACTGGTGAAGACAAAACCTTGTACAATGATGTTTATAAGAAATTACTTGATATTGGTGATATCATTGGTATCGAAGGTGAACTTTTTACCACTCAGGTAGGTGAAAAAACGATTATGGTAAAGAAATTTACCATGCTTAGTAAATCTCTAAGACCGTTGCCATTACCTAAAAAAGATGCCGAGGGTAAAATATATGATGAGTTCAATGATCCTGAGCTACGTTACCGTCAACGTTATGTTGATTTGGTTGTTAACCCAAAGGTGAAAGAAACCTTCATTAAAAGAACTAAAATAACCACGAGTATTCGTGAATTTTATAATGCAGCCGGGTATTTAGAAGTAGAGACTCCGATTTTACAACCTATACCTGGTGGTGCAACTGCACGTCCGTTTTTAACGCATCATAATGCATTAAATATTCCTTTATACTTAAGAATCGCGAACGAACTTTACCTTAAAAGGTTAATAGTTGGTGGTTTTGATGGTGTCTATGAATTTTCTAAGGATTTTAGAAACGAAGGAATGGACCGTACCCATAACCCAGAATTCACCGTAATGGAATTGTATGTTGCATACAAAGATTACAACTGGATGATGGATACCACCGAGAAACTATTGGAGAAAATTGCGATGGATTCTAATGGTGCCACAAAAATTACGGTTGGTGAGCATGAAATTGAATTTAAAGCTCCGTATGCACGTGTGCCTATTCTAGAAGCGATAAAAATACATACAGGCTACGATGTTGCTGGCATGCCAGAAGATGAACTTCGTGAAACTGCCAAAAAATTAGGTCTTGAAGTTGACGAAACTATGGGCATCGGTAAATTGATCGATGAAATATTCGGTGAAAAATGTGAGCACTTCTACGTGCAACCTACATTTATTACCGACTACCCAAAAGAAATGAGTCCGCTTACGAAAGAACACCGCGACAACCCTGCATTGACAGAGCGTTTTGAGCTTATGGTAAACGGTAAAGAGTTGGCTAACGCTTACTCTGAGCTTAATGACCCTATTGATCAAAGAGAGCGTTTTGAAGATCAATTGAAGCTTTCTGAAAAGGGAGATGATGAGGCTATGTTCATTGATCAAGATTTTCTTAGAGCTCTTGAATATGGTATGCCCCCAACTTCTGGTATTGGTATTGGTATTGACCGTTTGGTGATGTTGATGACCAACAATGCGTCGATACAAGAAGTATTGTTCTTCCCACAGATGAGACCTGAGAAGAAACCTTTACAACTGTCTGAAAACGAAAAGGTAATTTTCGATATTCTTAAGGCGGAAAAGAAAATGGAGCTTGACGCCCTTAAAACTAAATCTGACTTAAGTAACAAAGCTTGGGATAAAGGCATTAAAGGGATTACGAAGCAACAATTGGCTAAAATCTACAAAGAGGACGATGTTCTTTTGGTAGAAATTTTAAAATAGTCATTTCAAGGGACGTTAAAAAATAGTAGCTTAGAAGCTGGCAAAACCAACCAGCATGAATTTAAGTAGCAAAATAGGCCTGTTCGCAGGTCCTATCATATTTTTCATTATCCTTTTTTTACCCAATGTACTGATATCTGAAAATGCAGATGCTGTAATTGCTGTTGCACTGTGGATGGTTATTTGGTGGGTTACCGAAGCGGTTTCTATTTCTGTAACCGCACTGCTGCCTTTGCTTCTATTTCCTATTTTAAAAGTGATGCCCATTGGTGATGTTGGCGCAAATTATGGCAGCCCTATAGTTTTTCTATTCTTTGGCGGCTTTGTAATGGCATTGGCTTTAGAGAAAGTTAACCTTCACAAACGTATTGCCTTAAATATTATTCGACTTACGGGCACAACAGCTAATAAAGTAGTGCTCGGTTTTATGATTGCTACTGCCGTATTAAGCATGTGGATCAGCAACACTGCAAGTACCGTGGTAATGCTGCCCATTGCCATGTCGGTTATTAATCTACTGATTGAAGATGAAGACGGATTCACAAAACGAGATCGAAACTTTGCGTTAAGTGTGATGCTAGGTATTGCTTTTGCCGCTAACGCTGGCGGTATTGCAACTGTTATTGGCACTCCGCCAAATTCGGTTCTCATTGGCTTATTAGAAAATGAGTACAATATTGAAATATCATTTCTAAAATGGATGGTTATAGGACTTCCGTTTTCCCTAATCATGATATCCATTTGTTATTTTGTTCTCGTAAAAGTCTTTTTCCCTACTCATGGATTAAAATTTAAAGCATCAAAAACTATCATTCACGAAGAACTCCACAAATTAGGACCAACATCAGGAAAAGAAAAAATGGTTCTTGCCATATTCGGAGTCACTATTTTTCTTTGGGTATTTAGAACCTTAATCAATTCTATATTTCCAAGTCTTGGGTTATCAGATACACTAATCAGTATGTTTGCCGCCATTACACTATTCGCACTTCCATATAATCTTAAAAAAGGAGATTTCATCTTGCAATGGAAAGATACCCAAAAGCTCGCATGGGGAATTCTAATTCTATTCGGTGGCGGACTCTCATTAGCAAAAGGCATGTCGGTTTCTGGTATTGTCGATTTAGTAGCAGCAGTTATTGGACAGAGTGATTTGAGCATTTTACTCACCGCCTCTTTATTGATTATACTAATGTTGTTCATGACAGAGCTGATGAGCAACGTAGCTCTTGTTGCCGTACTTGCGCCTGTAGTGGCAGGTATTGCGATTGGCTTAGGCATACCCATCACTTATTTACTGATACCTATTACCATTGCAAGTAGCTGCGCCTTTATGTTACCCATGGCTACACCACCAAATGCTATTGTATTTGCCAGTGGCTATATTAAGGTTCATGAAATGGCGCGCGCAGGTGTCATATTAAACCTAATTGCAGTGCTATTATTAATAGGATTATTCCATTTTGTTCTTCCGCTTTTATTTTAAAATTCCCTAAAAAAAATAAAGCCCTTGCAGATGCAAAGGCTTTATAATCGACTAATTCAGAAATGAAAAATGTTTATTCCTACTTAATAGACGCCTTTCTCTCTGCATTGTTACAAATAGGCTTAAGAAATTATTAACTATTTGTTCCAGATATTATTTCAATCTTTGAAAGATTACCTAACTAACTCACAAATGAAAAGAAAATTACTAGTAAAATTATTGCTGTTTTTATGTGTTTTTGGCTACCAAAGTGCCGAAGCCCAAATTTTTAAAAAGAAGAAAAAAAATACTGAACAAGAAGCCAGTAAATCATCAAAAGACAAAATTCAACCTTACAATAAGGTTATTACAAAAGATGCTGTTAGCGATGCGGGACTTTTTACTACCCACGTAGTTGACGAGAATCACTTTTTTGAAATTCCCGATTCACTATTCAATAAAGAAATGTTGATGGTAAGTCGTATCTCTAAAACTGCCTCAGGTATCGGTTTTGGTGGCGGAAAAATTAATACGCAGGTTCTACGATGGGAAAAGAAAGACAAGAAGGTACTTCTTCGTGTTGTATCTCATGATGTGGTTGCTGCAGACTCTCTTCCTGTTCATGAAGCTGTAATAAACTCCAATTTTGAGCCGGTTTTATATTCGTTTGATATTAAAGCTGTTCAAAAAGATTCTCTAAATCCAACTACGGTTATAGAGGTTAATGATATTTTCATAAAGGATACCAAGGCTTTTGGTATGCCAGATAGATTTAGAAAAAGATATAAGGTTTCTCGTTTAGATGAAGGTAGAGGCTATATTGAATCAATCAAGAGTTACCCTTTAAATGTAGAGGTACGCCACATTAAAACATATTTAGCTAGTGCCGCACCTAGTAACCAAAGTTTAGGTTCTATATCTGTAGAAATCAATAACTCTATGGTATTGTTACCTAAAGAACAGATGAAGCGACGTTATTTTGACGAACGTGTTGGTTGGTTTGCTCGTGGTCAAGTAGATTACGGATTAGAAGCTCAAGAGAGCAAGACCATCAAATTTTTAGACAGATGGCGTTTAGAGGTGAAAGATGAAGATGCCGAAAAATTCAAGAATGGCGAACTTGTAGAGCCTAAAAAACAAATTATCTATTATGTAGATAGAGCTACACCTAAAAAATGGGTGCCATTTATTAAACAAGGTATAGAAGATTGGCAAATTGCTTTTGAAGCTGCAGGTTTTAAAAATGCGATTATCGCCAAAGAAGCTCCGACTGAAGAAGAAGATCCAGAATGGTCTCCTGAAGATGTACGTTATTCTGTAGTGCGTTATTTAGCTTCTCCAATACCTAATGCAAATGGTCCACATGTTAGTGATCCACGTAGTGGCGAAATATTAGAGTCTGATATCAATTGGTATCATAATGTAATGACCTTATTAAGAAACTGGTACTTCGTGCAAACTGCAGCTATTAACCCGGCAGCTAGGGGCGTTTCTTTCGATGATGATGTTATGGGACGCTTAATCCGTTTTGTATCGTCTCACGAAGTAGGGCATACTTTAGGTTTACCGCACAACATGGGTAGTAGTGTTGCATACCCTGTAGATTCACTTCGTTCTAAATCCTTTACAAAGAAATACGGCACCGCTCCATCTATTATGGATTATGCCCGTTTCAATTATATAGCACAACCTGGTGACGAAGGAGTGGCATTAATGCCAGATATCGGTATTTACGATAAGTATGCTATTCAATGGGGATACAAACCTATACCGAATACCACTGCAGAAGAAGAAAAATCTATATTAGATAAATGGATTATGGCACATGCCGGTGATCCTTTATATCGCTTTGGACACCAACAGGTAGGTGACATTGTTGATCCTAGCTCACAAACCGAAGATTTAGGTGACGATGCCATGAAAGCTGGCGAATACGGTATTGCTAACCTTAAAAGGATTGTTCCGAAATTAATTGAGTGGACAGCCGAAGATGGTAAGACTTATGAAGATCTAGATAAGTTATACGGACAAGTATTCTCTCAATTCAATAGATACATGGGTCATGTCTCTAATAACATTGGTGGAGTTTATGAAAACCATAAGACCTATGATCAAGAAGGTGCTGTTTATACTGCCGTACCTAAAGAGAAACAACAAAGAGCAATGGCTTTTCTACATGAACAGCTTTTCGAAACTCCAATGTGGATGCTGGATCAAGATATTTTGGAGCGTACAGAGTACTCTGGTTTCTTAGAGCAAATGCGTTCTATGCAAGTACGTACATTAAACAATGTACTAAGCTTAGGTAAAATGGCAAGATTAATTGAAAATGAAACCATCGATAAGGCTGAAGCATATGCTCTTGCACAAATGATGAGCGAATTAAGAAAAGGCATTTGGTCTGAAGCTAAAAACGGTAAAGCTGTAGATACCTACAGAAGAAACTTACAAAAAGCACATTTAGACCGTTTAGAATATTTACTAACAGCAGACAATCAAGCCAAAGCTTCTGATTTCGGTGGCTACAGAAAATCAACAGTTGTCAACACTAGCCAATCTGACATTAGGACTATTGCGAGAGCAGAACTGAACATTTTAAAGCGCGATATTAGAAATGCTCGTAATAGGACCTCTGATATGATGACAAAATATCATTACGACGATGTTTCTGAGCGTATTAACGTCATTTTAGACCCTAAGTAAGAACTCATTTTATGATCGATTAAATGCACTTATCGATGAACAACCAATATCATCGACGAATGAAATATATTTACCACATTTTAAATATTCTAGACATCAAAAAAAGCCCATTACACAACAATGGGCTTTTTCATACGTTATTGTTTTTTAGATTAGCAATGAATTTAAACCCCCAAATCATGACAAGTAAATTAAAAAGCCTTATTTATCTAGCTTGTTTCATCTGCGCTTCTGTTGTTTATCATCAAAGCACAAGTGAAAATGAACAAAAAGAAATTGTAACTAATACTTACGATCAAGAAGCTGACATTGTAATTAACCCTTACAAAACTATGGAGGGAAGAACACCGTCAAATTAAAAATTCACAAAATTTACCTACTTAAAAGCGCGGCTACCTACAGCCGCGCTTTTTTATTTTAAGCACTTTACTCAGCCGTTAAACTTTTACTAAAATGAAGTTTGGCATTAAACCTATTTGAAGTATTCATGTCAAAGAAGCGAATAAGTAAAATAATAAACATGAAAAAAATAGTAATGGCCATTTTAGTAATGGCGGCAATATCGGTAAGTGCACAAGATCATAACATGAAAGGCAAAAGAGGCGACATGAAGGATTTATCTCCTGAACAAGTAGCTACCCTACAAACCAAAAAAATGACCTTGGCATTAGATTTAAATGAATCGCAACAAGCTAAAGTAAAAACTATTCTAACTAAAGATGCTACAGCTAGAAAAGCAAAAATGGCAGATAGAAAAGCTAGCAAAGAAGATGGTAAAAAGGTGCTAACTTCTGAAGAAAAATATGCTAAGCAAAATGAGCGATTAGATTACCAAATAGCACGTAAGAAAGAAATGAAATCTATTCTAACTGCTGATCAATTTAATAAATGGGAAAAAATGAGCCACAGAAAAAAAATGCGTGGTCATGGTAAAGATAAAGGCGACAAAAAAGGAAAACGTTCGTCTAAAGAATAGTTTTTAAACTACATCAAATAAAAAAAGACCTGCTTTTAGTAGGTCTTTTTTGCATTTAATCGATTCGTGATTTCTTCTGCAACTACCCTAAAATACAGCAATAAGCATATAATTGATTCATTCATGGATGAATTTGCATACTTAACCAATAAATTTCATGATACTGCTATTATTGAGGTACTTAGTTAGTTCGAATTAAAGACCAAATTAATTTTTAACCTGTGGTCTACGATTAGAATTTTAAGATACTAAGCCATGATATCAAAAAAAATAGGTTATTTATTACTTCTTATAGCCTTTAGTTTATTGACCAGTTGTCAACAAGAACTATACAAGTCTAACAACAAGTTTAATATTCCTGAAAAGAGTACTGAAGAACCTCTTGTTCAGTTTTTAATAGAGCCAACAAATTATAGTGCTATTCTTGAAACAGAGAATTTGGCAAAGGCTTTTGACTATTCTAAAATTGCCCACAAAACTTTATGGGTTAACCAATTCAACGAGAAACTTAATATTGCACCTACTACAAGGGTTGTAACTGTGCACGAAACTGCTGGGCTAAGTACTATCGCCATAGACAGTCTTTTAAAATTTGTTTCTAAAGGAGGAACCTTATTTGTTACTAAAGCTGCCAAAGATGAGCGTATGTCTTACTTTTTTGGAATGACGCCTGATGCTGACTGGAGCACGAACAAGGAGGCTTCTGGTCTATTCTTTAACAAAGCGCTTTTTCCGGGTATGCAAGGGCGTGGTTTTGACAATAAAACTGTTCACTTAGGTTTTGACGGAGCTAACTTTTCTAGCAACGTAAATATTTTGGTAGAGGCACATAACAATAAAGAATATCCTGTTTTAATTGAGAATAGAATAGGTAACGGAAAAGTTATTCTATACAACTCATCTCAAATTCTTAAAAAAGAAATGAGAGGTCTTTTATTTTCTGCAAGTTTATTAGGGCTTGAAGGTATTCCTTATCCCATTGCGAATATTGGAACTTTATTTCTAGATGATTTTCCAACGTCTATGTATGATGATAATGGAAAAGCGATCAACGTACAAAAAGGTATCAGTAAATCTGAGATGCTAAAGGCAGATTGGTGGCCAAAAATGAAAAAGCTTGCTCAAGAAGAAGATATCAAGTACTCTGCCTACGTAACTTTCAATGCCAATGAAAAAAACACTGGAGACCCCAATTTTAAAAGCTGGAATCAAACTGGGTTATTAGACGGCAAAAATGAAAACGGCACCAATAAATGGCTTACCAATGAATTTACCAATAGAGGTCATGAACTTGGTTTTCGTGGTTACAATGACTTACCGCTTTCTAAAAAATTATGGAAAGACACGGATCTTATTTTAGACAACGCAAAAGCTTCTGCCAATAAATGGGAAGATAATGTTTCAAAAACATTACCCAACTCTTATGTTGCTCCAGACAATCAAATAGATAGTCTAGGTCTTATAGCACTAAAGAAAGGGTTTCCTAGCTTAAACTTTCTACACACTTCTTTTTTAGGAGATGTTTATGAAGGTGGTAATAGAGAGTTTGATCCAGACCCACTAAACAACCGCTTTTTTGATTACCCGCGTTTAAGTAGCGGCTATACCATTTCACAGAAAGAACAATGGGCAATAGAATCTACATACTTATATACCGGTATTTGGTCTCATGTATTAAATACTAATGATATTTTAAAAATCGGTAGCACATCAAATGCTATTGGTGAATTAAAAAAGCACATTGTCGATTACAAAAAAAGACATCCTTATATGAAGTTTTTAACTGCCAAGCAATCTACAGAGGCAGCAATGGACTGGCGTTACCAAAGTATTCGTCATTTAAGTTATGAAGGGCAATATGAAGTTTCTAGTTCTTTAAATACCGATGAAAAGAAAGACTCGTATTGGCTCATGTATGTTGAAGAGCATAACAATGTTAAAGTCCATGAAAAACTATTCTTTGATCAGGTCGAATTCTCTTCGGTTCCATTATTAAACGGTTTTCTTTACAGTATTAAAACGAAGACGCCGAATATAAGCGTACCAGATATTCGTCCGGAAATAAGAACTCTTATAGGTACCACCTCAACTTTAATAACCAATACCAAAAGCGATTACAAATCTTATAATAAGAGCAAGCAGACTATGGTACCGCTCAAGCAAAAAATCGACAGATTGGTAGTGGAAGAAAAAACCGAAGAGGCAACGAATTTAATGGAGAAATTATTTAAAAATAATAAATTCATTAACTCTCAGCAGATAGTTACCTATGCCGAAGGCATGAAAGCGCAAGGTAAAACCGACCAGCTTTGGTCTCAGTTAAATGGATTGTACTTAAAAAATCCTTCTAGCTCGTATGCTGATTTTTCTAGGGATATTAGCACAGTAAGTAATTACCCATCTCCAACAGTTAAAAAAATGTGGATGGAAAGACAGATGGAATGGGGACAAAATGATGTAACCATTTTAAAAGAATACTACGACAATTTTAATACAACTGACAACACTGAAATTATAGAACAGGTTTTAGAAGTGCTTTACACTATAGAGCCAAATGAACAGAATAAGTTGGCGTATTACGAATTTCTAGCAAAGTCTAATGATGAAGACATTATTAAAAAATTAGATAACATTGAACCTTGTAGCATTTCTAACAGAGATTTAGCAACATCAATTAGCCAGATTTATGCTGATAAATTAAATTTTGAAAAGGCAGAGCAATGGCAAAAATGCGGAAATATCTCTCCTGAAATTGTTAAAGAATGGAAAGAAAAAACTAGGACTATAGAAAGTAAGAAGTTTACAGATTTCGAATATTATGTAAGATATTTATTGGTTAATGACCCAGACAAAGCGGTACAAGAATTAAGAGATATTGAAATATGTAGACCCGACCTTGTAAGATTATCTAAAAACATAGCATTATTATTTGCGGAATATACCCAATACCAAAAAGCATTGGACTGGAGTACTTGTACCAATACCATACCTGTAGCAAAATTGCTAGATTGGAATTTAGAATTTGCAAATGGCAGATATTTAAACAAAGTCTACGCGAACCACATAGATAAGAATCCTAGAGATTATAATACTATGAGCCACATGGCAAAATTACTTTTATTAAAAGGTGATGTCAATGGAGCTGGTGAAATTGCCATCAAAATACCACCGTCTAAAATCGATCTCGATTTTAAAATTGCATTTAATAATGAGGTAAAAGCTGAATCTGACGAAAAGCAATCTTTATACATCAGTAAGTTTAAAGTATTAATGGATGACGCCATTGTTAAGAAATCAGAAGTTGAAGCAAGAAAAAATAAAGGTCACTCTATAGGGCTTACCTCAACGGCAATAGCAGATAAATTCAACCCAACATTGTTCAATAATGCTTTTGACTTTGGGTTCTATAATAAGAAACTAGACTTTCACCAATTTTCTATTGTACAGGGTACTGCTTATTCAGTTTTAAAAGACACCATTGTACCTAATGATATTGGTAGAGATTTGTTAGGTGTAGCATATCTATATAAAAAAGAGTCTGATCAAAAGAGTCCGTTTTATGTAGGTGCAAAAGTAGAACTAGATAACTTTAATAAAGTATTCTTTCATTTTAAAACGGGAATAGATTTCATTGGTGACACCAGCAGATCTTCTTTAGCCTTAAAAGCACACCCTGTTAGAACTGGCCCTGGGTATGATCTAAACATTTACGACATACAAGTAAAAGCTACACAAGAGTTTGAATACTCATCTAATTTAAACCATGAATTCTACATAAAAGCCGATTACTATACCGATAGTCAATACTATGCCATTGGTGGTACGCGCGTAGAATACAATCTATTAAACTTAGATAAATTTAAACTTGGGCCTTTAGTCGAAGGTGCTTACGGCGTTGGTTCTGAAGATAGAAGAAACGGATTCCCGTATTGGTTGACCGAAGACAGACTTTTTGCCGGTGGCGGATTGCAATTTCAACTTGGTAATGATGATTCTGATTTTAATCTAAAGAGTGATTTCTCTCTTTTTGCCGAGCAAGACGAAGATAGTTTTCAACGTTATGAAGGTGAATTGTCGTACAGGATTAAAAACTTCACTACTATTAACTTAAACTACTCGTACTTTACAATTGATCAGTTTTTCTCAAATGCTGTTCAACTAGGTATTCAATATAATTTTAAATAGTATTATAACTAACTCAAACAAAAAGAGCCCTCAAATGAGGGCTCTTTTTGTTTGAGTTCAACTAAACAAGACTATGCTATTATTTAGAATTTCTACATTACTTTAATAGCCTTTCAAGACTACCGCACTTTCAAACATAAGTAATAGTATATTTGAATAATTCTTATGTTTTAGAATAATCATTAGATTGATACTTACTTCTAATTTTAAAATACATCATGAAAATTATACGAATAGTTCTAATATTTTTATTTGCATTTTTAATGCTTGCAGGTGCATTCAATCATATTTATGCACCTGAAACTTATAAAGCATTTATACCAAATTTTATACCCGAACAACTAGCTAATATACTATCAACAATTGCTGAAGCAATAATTGGTATTGCTTTGATTATTCCTAAATATAGAAAATGGGGCGGACTCGGTTTTGCTATATTGATGATACTATTCTTACCAATTCATATTTGGGATTTAACAAAAGAAATACCTGCAATCGGTTCTAAAGTCGGTGCTATGGTTCGTCTTGCTGTTCAAATATTATTTATAGCTGCCGGTTGGTGGATTTACAAATCTTATCAGTCAAAAGATTAAAATTCTATTTCTTTCAAGGCATTTATAGTTGCGTCTATATCTTCATAGCTTAGTGCATCATTAAGAAAATAACTTTCAAAAGCACTTGGTGGCAGGTAAATACCGCGCTCTAACATACCATGAAAATACTTCTTGAAAGTTTCATTATCACCTTTCGCTGAAGAAGCAAAATCAACTACGGGCTCATCGGTAAAATGAACCGAAATCATACTCCCGTATCTATTTATTTGATGTGCTACCTTTTTCTCTGTTAATACTGCAGCAATACCTTTATGTAGGTATTCTGCTTTGTCAGCCAGACTATTAAATACTTCGGGGTTATCGTTCAATGCTGTCAACATTGCCAAACCAGCGCTCATCGCTAACGGATTTCCACTTAATGTACCTGCTTGATAAACGGGACCATCAGGAGCTAAAAAGTCCATGATTTCTGTTCTTGCAGCGAAAGCGCCTACTGGCAGTCCACCACCGATAACTTTACCATAAGTAACAATATCAGCCTTTATATTTAATACTTCTTGAGCACCGCCTTTCGCTAAACGAAATCCGGTCATTACCTCATCGAAAATTAATAGAATTCCCTCTTGAGTACAAATGTCGCGCAGCCCTTTCATAAAAGCATCCGTAGGTACAATACAACCCATATTACCAGCAATTGGCTCAATGATGATAGCAGCCAATTCTCCTTTATTGGCTTGCACCAATTCTTTTACTCCGGCTAAATCATTATAATCTGCCAACAAAGTGTCTTTTGCCGTGCCCTGAGTAACACCCGGACTATTGGGACTACCAAAAGTAACCGCACCACTACCCGCTTGAATCAAAAACGAATCTGAATGACCGTGGTAGCATCCGGCGAATTTTATAATTTTGTCTTTACCTGTAAACCCTCTAGCCAAACGAACCGCACTCATGCAAGCTTCTGTTCCACTGTTCACAAACCTAATTTTATCCATATTAGGCACCATAGAAATAGCCAGTTTCGCAAGCTCTGTTTCTATTTCGGTCGGCATACCAAATGAAGTACCGTTCTGTGCCTTTTCTACCACAGCGTTGATTACAGGCTCGTAAGCATGACCTAAAATTAATGGCCCCCAAGATGCTATGTAATCTATTAGCTTATTACCATCTTCATCATACAAATAAGCACCTTTGGCTTTCTTTACAAAAATTGGATCACCACCAACAGCTTTAAATGCACGTACTGGTGAATTTACGCCGCCAGGTATATATTTTTTTGCCTCTGCGAACAGGGCGCTACTTCTTTGATAAATCATTCTCTTACTAAATTTTACTATTATTTGACTTTAATAGGCTGCCCAATAGACAAATCTGCACTTCGCAAATTATTCAACTTCATCAGTTCATCGACGCTCATATAGTACTTTCTTGATAATGAATATAAGGTATCACCCTTTTGCACTGTATGTATGTTATTAGAATCTGTTGTGACTACTGCTGTATTGTTATAATTTACTTTTCTAGTTTGCTTATCATATTTATGCAAATCGTACTTTTCTATTAAATAGATAAGCTTTTGTGGATATCTCGGATCCGTTGCATAACCTGCCTTTCTTAAACCCCTTGCCCAACCTTTATAATCGGTATGTCTTAAATTAAAAAGAAATGCATATCTCGACCTTGTCGTCAAAAAAATACTATGGTCTCTAAAAGAATACATTGGGTGGTTATATTTTCTAAAGCATTCTCCCTTTTCATCATCATCATGAAAGTCGTAATCACCTTCCCAACCTTTATGACATTTTATACCAAAGTGATTATTGGTTTTCATTGCCAATTCTCCTTTTCCGTTACCACTTTCTAAAAGTCCTTGTGCCAAAGTAATACTCGCAGGTATGCCATACCCCATCATCTCTAGCTGAGCGGTTTCTGCAAATGTGCTTATGTATTCTGTCGGAGAACTTATATTGAAACGAACAAATTTAGATGGCTCTGCAGGCAGACTTGCATTTCCTTCTTTCTTAGAAATATCTGTAGTTGATTTTCTACGTTCGTTTTGAACGTTTTTGGTACGTAATTGGTCTGAGTAACTTTTCTTGGATTTACAGGATGTCAACCCTATACCCATTAACAAAACCAATAAAATTATCTTTTTCATATATTCAACAAAGGTAAATTTTTCTTTTTCAGTACACTATTCATGCCAGCAATACCTTGCAAACCACCTGTATGTATTGCTAAAATCTTTGTTCTAGGTGCAAAAGTATCGTGCTTTATCATATCGAACAACCCAAAAATCATTTTTCCGGTATAAATTGGATCTAAAGGAATACCCGTTTTTTCTTTAAACTCATTTATAAATAGAATTAGTTCTTCGGATGTTTTTGCGTAACCCCCAAAGTGATAATCGGTCAATAGCTGCCAACGTTTATTGTGGACAATTTTTTCAATTTCATCTCTCAAAAAATCACCTTTCAATGCCGAAAACCCCAAAACGTTCTGATGCGGAAAAGATGCATTTATTAATCCGGATACCGTACCACCAGTACCTACGCTAGTGCACACAACATCAAACTCTTCATCATCTTTGGTAATAATTTCTTCGCAACCTTTTATAGCTAAATTATTTGTACCGCCTTCTGGCACTAAATAAAAATCACCAAATTTTCTTTTTAAACCTTCAATGAATTCTAGATTCCCTTTTTCTCTATAGTCGCTTCTACTTATGAATTTAAAACGCATTCCGTCGTCATAAGCTTTCTTTAAGGTAGCGTTTGTTTGCCAAGAACTTTCAAGCTCTTCGCCACGTATTATACCAATAGCACGAAATCCTTTTTCTTTTGCCGCATAAGCCGTCGCCGCTATATGGTTAGAATATGCACCGCCAAAAGTTAGTATAGTGGTCTTATTTTCTGCTTCAGCAGCTAATAAATTGTACTTGAGTTTTCTGTATTTATTACCAGAAATAAAAGGATGAAGTAGGTCTTCGCGTTTAAGAACAAGGGGTACTTGTTTTTCTGCTAATAAAGGATGTTCAACAAGTTGATTGATGCTTTGCAAGTAGGGCGAATTTATCGCCAAAGATATTTAATAAAGCTGAACGTTCTGCGATTCGTAAGATAATCCATATCATTTTCATGAATATAAGCCTCACGTTCAAAACTTAAATTTTGATAAGCCTTATACGTATCTAAATAGCAAATGGCACGAATTGCCCATTCGGTTAAATACAAAATATAAAAAGGTAGAATCAATAATTCTTGTTGCTGACGCAAATGAATTTTCTCATGATTTATAAGTACATCATCATTTTTTAAACTTCTATTTTTTAAAAATATAAAGGGCCATAGTGAAAGCCCCACATAATTTTTATAGAAGAAATGTCTAAAAACCAATATCATAGATTTACTTTGATAATACTATTACAAAGATAAAGCCAAAAATAGGTTACCAGAAAATTACTAGTTTTTGTTGCCAACAAAACCGATTAATGGTCAATCTATCGCTTAAGCGCTTTAATAGCTATCTTCTAATCAACATGCCCTTAGGTTATCAACAGAAAGAAGTAACTTTATACTATTAAAAGATATCGATTACATGAAAGAGATAATCCCCATAGAGGAAGGTGATTTTTATTGGTCTGAAAACGGATTTAGGGTATTCACAAAACAATTTCACCTTAAACGAGGATATTGCTGTGAGAGCGGTTGTAGACATTGCCCATATGGCTATGACCCAAAAACAAACATGCAATAAGTTTTAACATACCTCGGCATGATATTTGTATTTATTTTTTAATAGAAAATTTAGTACTTAAAACATATAACGTTATGAAAAACATCAAATTACTTGGCTTACCGCTGCTACTTTTAGTTTTTATTACTTCATGTTCATCAGTTAGTGTACTTTCTGATTATGATCAAAAAGCAGATTTTAACGGTTACAAATCTTATGCCTTTTACAAAACAGGTATAGACAAAGCACAAATATCTGATTTGGATAAAAAACGAATTCTAAGAGCTATTGAAACTGAAATGAGTTCTAGAGGCTTTGTAAAATCTGAAACACCAGACATATTGGTAAGCATTTTTACTAAAGAACAAGAAAGAGTTGATGTTTATAATAACAACTACGGTTGGGGCGGCGCCTGGGGATGGGGTTACAACCCTTACTCTTGGGGACCTGGTTTTGGCTGGGGTGGTGGTACTAGTGTAAGCGCAAGCACACAAGGTTCTCTATATATTGACCTTATTGACAATAAAACAAGCGAATTGGTATGGCAAGGTAAAGGTGAAGGCACACTATCTAACACCAAAAATATAGCAAAAAAAGAAGAACGAATTAGAGAATTTGTTTCTCAGATTTTAGAGCAATACCCACCTAGTACAGTTGCAATGAAATAATAAAAATTACAGTTTTAAAAAGGGGTTGTAGATGTATTCATCTACAACCCCTTTTTATTTATAGTAATGGAAAATGAGTATCGTTTTTTACCTCGTTTAAAACAAATGCACTTTTAACTCCGCCAATACTTGGTAACGAAGCTATTTTAAACTTGGCGAAATTGTAATAGGCATCAAGGTTTTTGACAATCACTTTTAATAGAAAATCAAATTCACCACCCACCACAAAACATTCTACCACTTCTGGGTATTTCATCACCTGCTCAAAAAAATCATCCATCATAGCACCTTTTTGAGCTTCTAATGAAACAAAGCTAAAGACAGTAATACTTTCTTCAATTTTATCTTTATTTAAGATTGCTACATAGTTCTTTATAAAGCCATCTTGCTCTAATCTTTTAATACGCTCATAAACGGGTGTTTTGGTCAGCCCCAATTGTTCTGCTATAGACTTTGCCACCGTCTTGGCATCTTTCTGTAATATTTTTAATATCGCTCGATCTATATCATCTAATTTCTCTGTCATAACTTTTTCCTGTTTTATGATTATAAGCTACATCTAAAAAGAACTTATTCCTTTAATAATATTATTTAAAAGTCATATTTCCTAATTTAAATAATATTAACAATTAATTGGACTGTAAATGATATATTTAATAGAAATATTGTGACTCAATAATTGAAAACTAAGCGTATGAATACTTCTGAATACGAAAGCAATCCTATTTTAGATAAGCTTCCTAAGCATTTAAGGCAATACATAAAGCCTCAAAACTATGAGGACTATACGCCTATTAATCAAGCTGTGTGGCGTTATGTAATGCGTAAAAACGTAGATTACCTAAGTAAGGTTGCGCATAAATCTTATTCTGAAGGATTACGCAAAACAGGTATTTCAATTGACAATATTCCTAACATGTACGGTATGAACCGTATTTTGAAGGATTTAGGCTGGGCTGCTGTTGCGGTGGACGGATTTATACCACCCGCTGCTTTTATGGAATTTCAAGCATATAATGTTCTGGTAATCGCGTCAGACATTCGCCAATTAGAAAACATTGCTTACACACCTGCCCCAGATATTATTCATGAAGGTGCCGGGCATGCTCCTATTATTGCTAACCCCGAATATGCCGCTTATTTAAGACGTTTTGGAGAAATAGGATGCAAAGCAATATCTAGTGCTAAAGATTTTGAACTTTACGAAGCGGTACGCCATCTTTCTATTATTAAAGAAGCCAAAGGCACGCCTATAGAAGAAATTGAAAAATCTGAGAAACATATAGAATTTCTTCAAGATAATATGGGCGACCCTAGCGAAATGGCTTTTATTAGAAACCTACATTGGTGGACGGTTGAATACGGACTCATAGGTACTTTGGATGATCCTAAAATTTATGGCGCGGGACTTTTATCATCTATTGGCGAAAGTCAATGGTGCATGACCGACAACGTCAAAAAACTACCTTATTCTATTGAAGCGGCAAAAACATCTTTTGATATTACCAAAAAACAACCGCAACTCTTCGTCACTCCCGATTTTGCATTTTTAAGTCAGGTGTTAGAAGACTTTGCCAATACTATGGCATTACGAAAAGGCGGATTATCAGGTTTGCAAAAACTTATAAATTCTAAAGAATTAGGTACAATAGAACTAAGCACTGGTTTGCAAGTATCTGGTAATTTCGAATCATTGATTTCTCATGAAGGCAAACCTATTTACTTTCAAACAAAAGGAAAATCTGCGTTGGCATACCGAGAAAAAGAATTAGTTGGGCAAGATATTAATCAGCATGAAACAGGTTTTGGATCCCCTATCGGTAGACTTAAAGGGATCAACATTCCTATAGAAGATATGAGTCCGAGAGATCTTAAAGCTTATAAAATTTATGAAGGAGAAATTGTTTCATTAGATTTTACAGGTGGTATTAATGTTACCGGTAAAATTATAACAGGTACGCGTAATCTTCTGGGCCGTATTATTCTGATCACTTTCGAGAATTGTAAAGTGACGCATAAAGGCATCACACTTTTTGAATCTAACGAAGAATTGTACAACATGGCTATTGGTGAAGAAATTGTTTCTGCATACCATGGTCCTGCAGATTTAAAGAGTTTTGACCTTTTAGATCATTCGCTAAGTACCGGTAGTCAAAATAATGGTCAACTAGGTTTAAGCGAGCTGGAATCGTACTATAAGCTTATTCGCGATTTTAGAGAAGGTAACAACACCATTATCTCTAGAACAAAGGTTTTTGAAGTTATACAAGAAAAATATCCGAAAGACTGGCTATTGCCGATTGAAATTTATGAACTGGCAATTTTAAGTAACGAAAAAATACTGCCGGAGAAAATAAAAGCACACCTTGAAAACATTAAGCGAGATCAACCTAACCTCGGACAATTAATTGATGACGGATTAGAATTGGCAACTATAAAAACTAAGGTTTAATAAGTTGTAAGCCATCTAAAGATTCTATGGTCTGTTCTTGATACGTTAATCGCCACCCCATAGAGTTGGTGAGAATATAGAATTTCTGCAATTCGCTTATTAGCCTGTTTTCGGCATTGGTACGTAATGCTGAAGCTTCTACCTTTTTCATTAAAGATGCCTTCACTGTTTTCTTTATTTTGTTATAATCTGCGGCATCAAACTGGTTCAGGTAATCTGCTGTTACGTCGTAATATTCAAAATCAGGATTCAGATTAATCTCTGCTTCGGGTATGCTTTTGATTTTTACCGTTTTGGTTGCTTCATCCACTTCAAACTCAATCTTACTTAAATCATAAGCTACCGTTACATCTGCATTTACCACCACCAATGCTTTTTTCTCCGCTCTTAAAAGCGGACCAAAAAGTTCTTTCGAGTCTTTATAATTATAGACCTCAGCAAAATGCCCCTCTGTTACCACTAATTTAGAAACATTGGTTATTTCTTGCTGAATGAGCATAGAATTTTCCTCTAGAATAGATTTATCTTCTTTGTCATCTTGACAAGTTTGAAAGGCAAACAATAATGTCGCTCCTATTACTAAGCCTAAAAATATCTTTTTCATAAAAAAACAATGTATTCGAAATTAAGGAACAAACGAATAAATAGCCTATCGTTTTAACGAAAAATGACCCGAAAGGCGTATTCCTGTATCGTAATTCAGGTATTTGAACCAATAATCATTTGATGGCATTTGGTTACCATTGTACATACCATCCCAAGAACTATTAGAAGTATTAGGATCAAGCTGCTTTAATAGCTTACCGTAACGATCATAAATAAATATACCTATATCACCTGTACCTGATAGTTTTGATGTATCCCAAACATCATAATAAGAATCATTATTAGGCGTGAAAAATTTAGGCAAACCCAAAGATTCAACACCCTGGCATGCAATAGGATCTATATTTATTGTAAATCTAGACTGATTAAAACAACCATTTTCTTCTGCAAATACATAAACTATCGTTGATGCTGAAATTTCATCACCAGCTAACAAAATGGATCCATTACCATCTGCTTCACTATAATAATCTTGCCCGTCAGGTAGTATCGGCAAAGTATATGTTTGGCAAGCAATAACGTCTTCGAATTCAGAAACTAAAACCTCAGTAATATTGACTAAAAAACTACTTTCATCAAAACAATCGCCCGTTCCCGAAGCACTTTCTGCATACACGTATATTATTTGCGATTCAGTAACCTCATCACCTGCATTTAATATCGATCCCGCACCACCTGTAGCAGTATAATAACTATTAAAAGGACTCAACCCTGGCAGAACATAAGCGTTGCAAACTTCGACATCAGAGAAAACATCTGCCACGGTCAAAGGATTTACAATAAGACTAAAAATAGTTTCGTCAAAACAGGTTTCAGATGCTTCGACCCTCACCGTAATATCTTGTTGGTTTGCCGTTGTATTGGTAAATATATCGGTTAGCGTAATTGCATTTCCTGTAGCATCAAAATAAGAAACTATCAACCCAGTTTGACTCCCTATTACTTGAGACTCAATAGCGACCAAATCTAAATTAAAGGTGGCAAAACCATCGGTATCCGTATCACATAGAACAATATCATCAACATCGTTTGCAGTAGGTCCGTCATTATTCACCGTTAAGGTAATTGGATTTCTCTCCAACAATAAATCTGTTACAATAGTGCTACTAATTTCACATGTATAAACGCCCGTATCCGCCACTTGAAGGTTCGTTAATACTAAGTCTGGTGTATTTGAATTTGGCACTGCAACACCATCCTTAAACCATTGATATACATTTGCACTACCGCTGACTGTAGTACTTAAAGTTATAGAACCATCAACGCATGCAGTTATATTCTCAATATCATTCACTAAAGCCTGGGGAGTATCAATAAAAAATAAAAAGCTTTCATAATAACTAAATTCATCTTCAAAATCTCCAAATTGAAAACGATTACCATTAATTCTAAATGTGGTTGTATTTGAAAAAATAAAATTAGGTATATCCCCCCCTATTCTATTATTCATGATATTAAGAGAACTAATATTGGTCCAGTTTACTAAACCTGCAGGTAAGATACCTTCTATGTTATTATCATTGACTTCAAATCCTCCAAGATTTATTAAGCCTGAAAAAGAATCGGGTATTGTTCCCGTAAAATTATTTTGACCTAGCCACAATGTAAGTAACGTAGTAATATTTCCAATTTCCTCTGGCAAATCACCCTCAAATTGGTTATTTCGAAGTATCAAAATCTCTAAAGACACTAAATTTTCAACCAATGGAGAAATAGCCCCTTCTAGCTGATTAAATTCTAATTGCAACGTTAATAAATTCATTAAACCATAAATACTTTCAGGAATTTCTCCTGTAAGATTATTATTGTTTAAAAGTAATTGCCTCAAATTTGAAAGCAACCCTAATTCTGGCGGAATTTCTCCAATGAGATCATTGTTGGATAGCCAAAGTGACATTAAATTATTTAAATTCCCTAGTTCAGTTGGGATAGTTCCGGTAAGTTGATTCCCCGAAAGTAATAGAGATTCCAGATTACCAAGGTTACCAAGTGTGGGCGGTATAGTACCAGTTAAATTATTTGCGTTCAACCATAAAGTCGTGAGGTTACTTAAACCTCCTAATATCGGTGGTATATTTCCAGAAAGTTCATTACCATTTAAAAACAATATTTCTAAATTCAGAAGATTACCAATACTTACTGGAATCGGACCTGTAAGACTTGGTTGATCAGAAAGGTCTAAATCAATTAGGTTCTGCAAATCGCCGATTTCATTTGGTATCGTACCTATCAAATTATTACCTGTGTTACCACCAACATCCAACAAAACTTGTGTAACATGATCATTATTAACGGTAATCCCATACCAATTAGTAACATCGGTATCTATCAACGGCGTTGCAAAAACCCAATTATCTGTAGGATCAGGATCGGTCTCACTAATCCAGTTCGGACCTCCGGTGTCATTATATAGTGCTTGCAATGCTTCTAATTCAATTAATGGAAGCTGAGCGCTAGCAATTACTACATTAAACATGAATAAAATAAGACAACTTAACTTTTTAATCATATTGGACATAAAACTGGAAAATAACGAAAAAACTATAGTATAAATGTCTAAGCATAATAAATTCGACAAGGTTCTTTATTCGCTTAGAAAATAAGGTCTGGATATTCTTTATGAATTTCAGATTTCAACACATTTAGTTTTAAAAGAAATTTCTGATGTTGTTCCGATTTTTCATTAAACGGTCTATGCAGCAGTCCTCTTTGAATTTTCTGAACTTTTTCCATAGTTAGGTATGCACTCGGGGCAATCCACACCTCAACAAATCTCTCCCAGATATAATCTATCGCCACCTCATTAGGGTGAATCATATCTTTTGCATAAAAACGATAATCTCGAAGCTCATCCATCATTAGTTCATAACTAGGAAAATATGAGATTTTATTCTCTAGAACTTTATGAATAGCAGAAATCAAGTGCGATTTGCTTAACTGATTTTCTACAAATCCGTCTTTTAAATGCCTTACAGGAGATACCGTAAAAATAAAATGAGCTGAAGGATTTACAGACTGCACCAAGGCAATAATTCGTTTTAAACTTTCAGCTACTTCATCGACACTTAACAATTCTTTCGTAAAATTGGATTGCGCTACTTTATGGCAATTTGCGACTACTTGATTGCTAGATGTATTTCGGTACACCCACGCTGTACCTAAAGTGATGATAATATGGCTGGCATTTTTTAATTGTGCAGCAGTCGAATTTAACGCCTCATTTAAATCTATAGTTATTTTTTCTTTGGATGGGTTACTCATGCAAGAATGCGCATCGAAACTATGCCATTGCTCATTAGCATTGAATACATCAGCTTCAATAAATAACTCTTGATTGACGGACTTTTGAATCAGTTTTTCAATTGCCAAGGGATGAAACAATATCCCAAACGGATTCTGTAATCTCTGAAATTTATAGTATTCTAATTTTGCCCCAATATTCTCAGAAAAACAAGAACCCAAAAGCAATAACTGACTTGAATAGTCAATCGGATTTTTAGATTTCGATAATGGTATTTTGGTTAAGAGATTCATTTAGGTCGCACACTCTCATTTAACTTATGAAACAATTGATACGGATAAATTTCATAAATAGCATTATCCTCCTTAATAGTATTATCTCCGTTTTCAAAAGCTTTTTTCTCCCACTCACCTCCTTCTTCATTACCCAACTTCGTCATACTTCTTCCTTTAAAATAAAGTGCATCTGCAAAATTAACGTACACCTTTAATGACATATCAAAAGATGCAATCGCCTCTTTATAATTACCCAGTTCAAAATCGGCGATACCTAAATAATACCAATCTAAATAATGACAGGCTTCTTGCGGCGAATCGTTCGGAAAATCCTTCAACTGCTGCTCTTTACTAAGTAACAAGAATTCTTTGGCTTTAGAGAATTTATTTAATTGAAGGTAATCTAGACCAATATAAAAATTATAAGTGTGATCCATTACATAACCATCACCATATTCTTTTTTGGCTCTCATAAATTCAGATATTGATTTTAGGTAATCTTTTGAGAATATACATCTCATAAAACCACTATAATCTAAATATTTTTCTGGATTGTGCTCAACTGCCTTTTCTAAAAACGGTCTACCTAATTGATACTTTCTAGCTTTATATAACGGCATTGCTTTTTGCTGCCAAAGCCAAGCATTTGTCGGATCTATTGTAAGTGCAGAATCTAAATACTGCTGATGCTCTAGAGAATGCAAGGGAGTTTGAAATGATTTTTCAACATACTCCCTAATATGCATTGAGTCTATACCAGTTAAGATGTTTGATTCCACTCTATCAGAACTCTCAACACCATCTTGATTTTTATTTGAAAAATTGCAAGACGAAATAACTAGCAATAAGATGAAATACTTTTTCATAAAACTATCGTATGATACAGCTTCTTAAACTGTCTTTATAATTAAATATTCTATGGCTAAAGAGTGAAAAAAGAATCTATTCAAATTCAACCTTATTATTTATTATACTCAATTTCGACTTTAAAACTGATAAAAAAAAGAACCCAAAATCAAGTATTGAATATTGTAATCAACACTTGATTTTGGGCTTCAGTACATTTAATCTTTGTACGAAATTTCATTTTTAAGCCATGTTATTTCGCTAACTTCTTTGCAGACTTAGCTATTACATCACTAAGGTAACCTAAATTTTTCGCTTTTAAATTGTAACCTAAACCAGTAATGTATTCTCTAAAAATTACTTCTCCGGTTTTTGAATTTACTACCTGAACAAATCTTTCTGCATTGGCTCTGGCATAACGCAAATAATAGAATTCTTTATTTTCTTCAATTGCTTTATCTAAATCTTCAGTAGAAATAAACTCATAGTCATAATCATATTTACTAAAAAGCTTCTCAACTTCTTTATCTTCACCATCAGAAATTTCTGCGGTAAAAGCATTTGTTCTTTGAGTGATATAGTTTGGTACATACAATTTAGAAGTGGTCAAACTTGCAATCTTTTTAGCATCATAATCTTTCTCATACATCCAATATGTTTCACCTTTCGCTATAAGGTCATTTGTTTGTTGAAAGTAATTTTTTAAAAATCCTGTTGAATAATTAAAGAAAACATTTTCAGTATACATTTTCTCTACAATAACTTCCTTTTCTTCAGAAAGGGCGGTATTTACAAATTCTGATGTTGGAAAAAGATAAATTTTAGCTACTGGCTTTTTATTATTTCTGAAAATCTCATTAATCTTTTCTTCTCTTTTCTTCTCTTTTTTCGCTTTAACCTTAGATAATTTTTCATCTATGGTCTCAGCATCATACAATCCGATATTGATATAGGTATGTAATGAATGTACAACACTACCCATTTTAGTAGTTTTAGAACGTTTGAACCCAACAAGCTCTGCTATAGAGTAATTTTTGTTATAATACTCTTGTAAATCATATTCACTTTGAGGAACTATTTTATAAGGGGTCACTGTCCAAGTTTCCTCTAAAATCTTTGCATATTCATCGGCGTCAATAACATCTGACAAGACAAAAATGGTCGTTGAGGCTTTAAATTCTTCTAGTGCCTTAGGTTTTAAATCTGATGACTTACCTACATGGCGCGCACCAAAAGAGACCTGTGAAAAGCCTGAGAAACTTATGAACGCCAGTAATAATAAAAAATAATTCTTCATGGTTAAATGTTTAATTGGTTGATATAGAACCACATTTAACCATGATTATTGTATTTTATGTTGTTTTAGAACTTACCCCAAATAACCCTCAGCCTGTGCCAATGCCTCTTCTATACCTGCCGGATTCTTACCTCCTGCTGTTGCAAAGAAAGGTTGACCACCACCGCCACCTTGTATATACTTACCAAGCTCGCGAACAATAGTACCTGCATTCAAATTCTTAGAAGCCACTAATTCTTTAGATACATAACACGACAATAATGCTTTTCCGTTTTGCTCTGTACCAAACAGCAAAAACAAATTATCTTTATCAGCACCCATTTCAAAACTTAAGTCCTTTATACCGGCAGCATCTAAATCTATCTTTTTTGCTAGAAATTGAACTCCGTTTACCTCTTTAAGTTCTGATAGTAGTTCTCCTTTTAGGTTCTTCGCTTTGTCTTTCAACAATTCGGCTACTTGTTTTTTTAGACTGCTATTTTCATCTTGAAGACTTGAAACCGATTTTACAGGATCCTGAGTATTACCCAGAACAACTTTTATTTTCGACAATAACTTATCATTATCTACATGCAAATCTTTAACCGCGTCGCCTGTAATTGCCTCTATTCTTCTTATACCGGAAGCAACAGCACCTTCTGACTTAATTTTAAATTGCCAGATATCACCTGTATTCTTTACATGTGTACCACCACACAATTCTATAGATTGACCAAAACGGATTGTTCTAACCGCATCGCCATATTTTTCACCGAACAATGCCATGGCACCATCAGCAATTGCAGTTTTCATAGGTACATTTCTTTCTTCTTGAAGTTGTAATTGTCCGTCGATACGAGCGTTCACAAAATTCTCTACTTCTTGCAATTCTTCTTGTGTCATTTTAGAAAAATGAGAAAAATCGAATCGTAAGTGTTTAGAATGTACTGCTGAACCTTTTTGCTCTACGTGGTTTCCTAAAATCTCTCTTAAAGCTTGATGTAACAAGTGTGTTGCCGTGTGGTTTGCTTCTGTTCTGCTACGTTGTTTTTTATCTACTACTGCTTTAAAACTCTCGCCTAAATGCTTAGGTAAGTTCTTCGCAAAATGAATAATTTCATTATTCTCTTTTTTGGTATCGGTAATGTACACGACATCGCCATGGGTATCTTCTAAATATCCTTTATCCCCTACTTGACCACCACCTTCTGCGTAGAACGGAGTTAGATTGAACACCAACTGAAACTGTGTTCCGTCTTTTTTAGAAACTACTTTACGGTATTTGGTAATTTTTACTTCAACATCTAGCATATCATAACCAACAAACTCCTGTTCGTTATCATCCTGTAAAACTTCCCAATCTTCTTTTGAAACTACTGATGCCGATTTAGAACGGTTTTTTTGCTGCTGCATAGCTTCATCAAATCCTGCCTCATCTAGCTTAAATCCTTTTTCACTAAGAATCAGAGCAGTTAAATCTATCGGGAATCCGAATGTATCATACAACTCAAAAGCTTTACCACCATCGACTGTTTTACCTTTTGTGTTTTTTATAATCGTATCTAAAAGCAACAATCCTTGATCTAACGTTTTTAAGAAAGAATGCTCTTCTTCTTTAATTACGTTTTCAATTAATTGCTTTTGATTTTTCAATTCTGGATATGCATCTCCTAAAGAATCTGTCAAAACATTTACCAAACGGAACATAAAAGGTTCTTTGGTATTTAAAAATGTGAATCCGTAACGTACGGCTCTTCTCAATATTCTTCTGATCACATAGCCTGCACCAGTATTACTTGGCAACTGACCATCTGCAATCGAAAACGAAACGGCACGTATATGATCACTGATAACACGAATAGCGATATCAATTTCCTCATTTTTACCGTAATCGGAATCTGTAATCGTTTCTATTTCGCGAATTAACGGTGTAAATATATCAGTATCGTAATTCGATTGAACTCCTTGCAATACCATACATAAACGCTCGAAACCCATACCGGTATCTACATGCTTTGCTGGTAAATTCTCTAACGAACCATCTGCCTTACGGTTGTATTGCATGAATACAAGATTCCAAATTTCTACAACCTGCGGATGGTCTTGATTTACAAGACTTGCACCAGAAACTTTTGCTTTTTCTTCTTTAGAACGAATATCTACATGAATCTCTGAACATGGTCCGCACGGACCTTGATCACCCATTTCCCAGAAGTTATCCTTCTTATTACCCATGATAATTCTATCTTCAGGCACAATACTTTTCCAAAGCTCAAAAGCTTCTGTATCTAATTCTAATTTATCTGCATCTTTACTTCCTTCAAAAACAGATACGTACAAACTGTCTTTATCAATTTTAAGCACATTGGTCAATAGCTCCCATGCCCATGTAATGGCTTCTTCCTTAAAATAATCACCAAAACTCCAGTTACCCAACATCTCGAACATGGTATGGTGATAGGTATCTTTACCAACCTCTTCTAAATCGTTATGCTTACCGCTTACACGCAAACATTTTTGAGTATCTACCACTCTTGAGCTTTTAGGCTGACTTATGCCTAAAAAGTATTCTTTAAACTGATTCATTCCCGCATTTGTAAAAAGCAGGGTCGGATCATCTTTAATGACCATTGGTGCAGAAGGCACGATTTTGTGTTCTTTACCTTTGAAAAAATTCAGAAATTGAGTTCTTGTATCTTTGGAATTCATCTAAAATGCTAAGCTTTTACAAATTTTAACGGTTTATATAAAACTATCTTTATATTTGTTTGTTTCGTAATAATTAAAAAACAAAAATAGGATAAATTACATACATGTCTAAGGTAAAATACTATTACGACCCAGACACGCTGTCGTACCGAAAAATAGAACCCGAAAAATCTAAACGTTATAGAAATATAGCCTTCTTTATTTTGGGGTCATGCATTTTTGGTTTTTTAGCACTTATTCTTCTGCTTAACACCAACTTAGTCAATACACCAAGAGAACTTTCTTTATCTCGAGAAGTGAAAAATTATGAGCTTCAATACGAGTTGCTAAATAAGAAAATGGAGCAGATTGAAGAGGTTCTAGGTAATATAGAAGACCGAGACAATAATATTTATCGTTTATATTTTGAAGCTAACCCAATACCAGACGAACAGCGTAAAGCAGGTTTTGGTGGTATAAACAGATATAAATCTTTAGAAGGTTTCAATAATTCTGAAATGATTGTTTCTACTACAAAGAGACTAGATATCATTAAAAAGCAAATGGCCATACAATCTAAATCTTTAGATGAGATTACCAAGCTGGCTGAAGAAAAAGAAAAATTACTAATGTCGATACCGGCAATTCAGCCTATCAATAACGAGGACCTAAAACGTATGGCTTCTGGTTATGGCTGGCGTTCAGATCCTTTTACCAAGGCTAGAAAAATGCATTACGGTATGGATTTTACCGCCCCAAAAGGCACACCTATATATGCTGCAGGTGATGGTAAAATTACGAGAGCTGATAATAACTCATCTGGATACGGAAAACATATACGTATTGAGCATGGCTACGGATATTTGAGCCTATACGCCCACCTAAGCCAATATAACGTTAAGAAAGGGCAAAAAGTAAAACGAGGCGATTTAATAGGTTTCGTAGGAAGCACAGGAAGATCAGAAGCTCCACACCTTCATTATGAAGTATGGAAAGATAATGATAGAATCAACCCTATGAATTTCTACTATGGTAGTTTATCGCCAGAAGAATTTGAGAACATGTTGAAATTCGCTAATCAAGAAAACCAATCACTAGATTAATGCAGATAGAACTCCCTGAAAAAAGATATTATGGTATTGGCGAGGTCGCCCGTGCCTTTGGCGTAAACGCTTCACTAATTCGTTTTTGGGAGAAAGAATTCGACGTGCTTCAACCTAAAAAAAATGCGAAGGGAAATAGAAAATTCACTCCCCAAGACATTAAAAATCTTCAATTAATATATCATTTGGTAAAAGAAAGAGGTTTTACTCTCGATGGTGCCAAAACTCATTTAAAAGAAGAAAAGCAGAAAACACTTTCTAATTTTGATATTATTCAAAAGCTTGAACGTGTAAAAGCAGAATTAAATAAAATTAAAGACCAGTTATAACACAACCATTATGAAAAAAGGACTAATTGCATTAATCGTTATTGCCGTAATAGCATTCGGACTATACCAGTGGGGCGTTGGTTTCAACAACACTGCAGTTGCATTAAAAGAAACATCTACAAAGACTTGGGCAAATGTAGAAAGTGCCTACCAGCGTAGAAACGACTTAATCGGTAATCTTGTAAAAACAGTACAAGGCGCTGCAGACTTTGAAAGAGGTACATTAACAGATGTTATCGAAGCTAGAGCAAAAGCAACCTCAGTTAGTATTGACCCTACTAATATTACACCAGAGCAATTAGCACAATTCAACCAAGCGCAAAGCGGATTGAGTGGTGCATTAAGCAAATTATTGGTAACCGTAGAACGCTACCCTGACTTAAAATCTAATCAGAACTTTTTAGAGCTACAATCACAATTAGAAGGTACAGAGAATAGAATTAATGTAGCAAGAGATAGATTTAACGCTACCGTTGAGCCTTACAATCTTCACATTAAAAAATTCCCGAATTCTATTTTAGCAGGCATATTCAACTTTGGAGAACTTGCTTACTACAAAGCAGATTCAGGCTCAGAAAATGCACCAGACGTAGATTTTGATTTTGATTAATAACCTATGTCAAGAGTAGAAGATTTTTTATCGGAAACAGAAGAGCAAGAGGTAGTAGAGGCTATTCTTAAGGCGGAAAAGAATACTTCTGGCGAAATCAGAGTACATATTGAAGGGCACACTCGTAAAAATCATTATGAGCGCGCTAAAGAGGTTTTCCATTTATTAAAAATGGAAAACACCAAACAAGAAAACGGAGTCTTGATCTATGTGGCTGTAACTGACAAAAAATTTGTCATTTGTGGCGACAAAGGCATCGACAACGTGGTACCTAAAGACTTTTGGCAAACTACTAGAAATAGCATTCAAACACATTTTGAAAAAGGAGCGTTTAAAGACGGACTCGTTGCTGGCTTACTAAAAGCTGGCGAAGAATTAAATAGTCATTTTCCTTGGCAATCAGATGACACCAACGAATTAAGCAATGAGATATCTAAAGGTTAGCCTTGTAATTCTTTTTCTTTGGTGCACTCCGTCATGGAGTCAGTTTGAAATACCCGAAAAGCCGGCATTAGAAACTAGTGTTTACGATTACACCAACCTTCTTAGCGATCAACAAAAAAAGGCTTTAAGTCAAAAATTAGTTCGCTATTCCGATAGTACCTCAACGCAAATAGTGGTTACTATTATTGCTAGCACTAATGGCGAGAATATTAATTACCTCGGCGCTAATTGGGGTCAGAAATGGGGAATCGGACAAGAAGGAAAGGACAATGGTATTCTCATTATTCTAGCCGAAAACGACAAAAAGGTAGCTATTAGCACCGGATACGGAGTAGAAGGTTCTTTAACCGATGCCCTTTCCAAACGAATTATTGAAAATGTAATTCTACCTGAATTTAGAGTCGGAGATTATTACGCAGGTCTAGATAAAGGATCAGATGTCATCTTTCAAGTTTTAACCGGTGAATTTCAGGAAGACAGAACTTTTGGTGATAATGATGGCACTCCATTTTCATCTCTTTTACCATTTATCATTTTTATCGTAATTCTTTTCATTCTTTGGAGCCGCAAAAATGACGATAATGGCAATAATGGCGGCAAGAGACGTGGCGGATTAAGTCCGTGGGATATGATTATTCTTAGCAACATGGGACGCTCAAGCGGTTCTAGCGGCGGGTTCGGCAGCGGTGGAGGCGGAAGCTTCGGTGGAGGCGGATTCGGAGGAGGTTTCGGCGGCGGCGGCTTCGGCGGCGGCGGTGCTTCTGGTGGTTGGTAGCCTTTTTACTAGACGAGTTATTTCATTTCTTTTACCTAAAATATTTAATTTAAGCTAGAAACTGTTCCCCTCTTGGGAAGGGTTAGGGGTGGGTTCTTGTTTGTGAGTTTGTTGCAATCTTCATCATCGAAGCACCCACCCCTTTATCCCCTCCCAAGAGGGGAGGATTGCGTTTATTGTTGCGAGATTGTTGATGGTTGATAGCTATGTATCTACAAGTATCACTTAGTCTATTTTATCTAAAATACTTAATTCAAGTCAAAATCTGTTCCCCTCTAGGGAGGGGTTAGGGGTGGGTTCTTGTTTGTGAGTTTGTTACAATATTCATCATCACAGCACCCACCCCTCTGTCCCCTCCCAAGAGGGGAGGATTGCGTTTATTGTTGCGAGATTGTTGGATGCCGAGATTAATGTTTCTACAAGTATCACTTAGCCTGTTTTATCTAAAATACTTAATTCAAGCCAGAATCTGTTCCCCTCCTGAGAGGGGTTAGGGGTGGGTTCTTACTTGTGAGTTTGTTGCAATATTCATCATCGAAGCACCCACCCCTTTATCTCCTCCCAGGAGGGGAGAATTACATTTTTTGTTGCGGGATTATTGGATAAAGAGAGCAATGCTTCTATAAGTGTTGCTTCGTCAGTTTTATCTAAAATACTTAATTCAAATCAGAATCTGTTCCCCTCTTGGGAGGGGCTAGGGGTGGGTCCTAGGTTGTAAATTTGTTACAATATTCATCATCACAGCTCCCACCCCTTTATACCATCCCAAGGGAAGGATTACGTTTTTGGTTAATTAAAACTCAAAAAAAAAAAAAAATGACCAAATAATTCTGCTTCGCAAAATATTTGATCATTTTTTTATTTTCTATAATTGGAAGATTAGAATATAAAATTCTATTTCTTTCTCATAAATACCGTAATCGGCACCCCAGTGAAATCATACTCCTCACGTATCTTATTTTCTAAATAACGCTTGTAAGGCTCTCGTACATATTGTGGCAGGTTACAAAAGAACGCAAACTGCGGATACGGAGTTGGTAATTGTGTACAGAATTTAATTTTAACGAATTTACCTTTATAAGCTGGCGGCGGATAATGTTCTATTATTGGCAACATCGTTTCATTGAACTTACGGGTAATAATCTTTTTATTACGATTATTGTACACCTCAACAGCGGTTTCAATTGCTTTAAAAATACGTTGTTTAGTAAGTACAGAAACAAAAAGTATTGGCACATCTGTAAATGGCTCAATAGCTTTTTTAATTTTCTCAGTGTAATGCTTTATAGTATTGGTTTCTTTGTCATCAACCAAATCCCATTTATTAACAAGAATAACAATCCCTTTATGGTTACGTTGAGCTAGCCAGAAGATATTCTCTACCTGACCATCAAAACCTCTTGTTGCATCTAATAACAAAATACAAACATCGCAATGTTCAATTGCCCTTACGGAACGCATTACTGAATAAAATTCTAAATCTTCCTTAACCTTAGCCTTACGACGAATACCAGCGGTATCTACCAGGTTAAATTCAAATCCGAATCTATTATACTTGGTATCAATACTATCTCTCGTTGTACCAGCTATATCAGTTACAATATATCGATCTTCACCGATAAGCGCATTTATAAAAGATGACTTACCTGCGTTAGGCCTACCAACAACGGCAAATCTTGGTAATTCACTTTTTTCTTCAATTACGTCTGGTAACTTATCCACCAAATCATCTAGTAACTCACCTGTACCACCACCATTTATACTGGATAATGTATAGAATTCACCAAGACCTAATGAATAAAACTCAACAGCATCTTCTGCTCTTTTAGCATTATCTACTTTATTGACCGCTAAAAAAACTGGTTTTTTAACACGTCTTAATAACTTAGCTACATCTTCATCCATACCGGTTACACCAGTCTCTACATCTACCATAAAAATTATAGCATCTGCCTCTTCAATCGCTAGTTCTACTTGCTTATCAATTTCTTTTTCAAAAACGTCGTCACTACCAACAACATATCCACCGGTATCAATAATTGAAAACTCTTTTCCGTTCCAATCACTTTTACCATAGTGGCGATCACGAGTAACACCGCTAACGGCATCAACAATAGCCTCGCGTCTTTGAATTAATCTATTAAAAAATGTTGATTTCCCTACATTAGGTCTCCCTACAATGGCAACAATAGCACCCATAGCTTAAATTTGGGGCAAAGGTAGTATTTAAAGTGGCAATTACACTATAAGTTAAATAGAGAGATTTGATTGAACATCATCAAAACTTCCTAATTTATAAAATTGTTGTTTTTTAGGTGTAGATAAATAAGGTTCTCCGGCGGATCTTTTACGAACAATTCTGGCAGGTGAGCCATATGCAACAATGTTATCTCCAAAATGATCTACAACAAGGGAACCCGCTCCAATCACCGAATGTTCACCAATCTCAATACCATTAACTATTGAAGTTCCTATACAAATTGAAGTGAAACTGCCCAATATCACATTACCTCCACAACAAGAAGAAGGAGCTAAACTTGAATAACTACTCATAACGCAATCATGTTCAAGAATAGAATTTGAATTCAAAATACAAAAGTCATGAACAATAGAATTTGCATTGACTATTGCACCTGGCATAAATACATTACCACAACCTAAGAGAACATCTTTTCCAAGAATAGCTTTGGGATGAATGGTATTTATAAAATTAAAATCGGGTACTATCTTAGAAATTTTATCAACTATAAGTTTTCTCGTCCAATTATCACCTATAGCTACAATACCACCCTTGATATTAAATCGATTTATTAAATAAGGTAAATCTATTTCAGTACCTAAAACTTGATACCCATTAATTCTGGTACCTTTTTCCTTAAATGAATCTACAAAACCGATAACATTATACCTACCCTCTTTTTCTAAACAATCCAAGACAACACTACCATGACCTGAGGCTCCAAAAATAATCACATTTTGCATTTCATCGGGGATTTTGCACACTTAATCGATAAATCAAAAATAGACTATTCTTATCTAAAAGAAGAATTAAAACTTAAATTGAGGTGATAATAATTTGAAAAAGTCAATAAACAAAGGCGAAAGAATCCAATCGCCTGACAACTAGCCACTCCTAGAATAAGAAATTTAATGACTGAATTAAATAATAAAATATAATTTTAGCTTAGTCCATCAATTGACTACTTATTATACCCAAAGCGTTTCAATTGACGTGAATCACTACGCCAGTTTTTATTCACTTTTACATATAATTCTATATGGACTTGCTTGCCAAAGAATTTTTCTAAATCTTTTCTCGATTCTACACCTACTTTTTTTAATGCAGCTCCTTTATGACCTATGATAATCCCCTTTTGAGAATCTCGTTCAACCATAATTACCGAACGCATACGAATAATGTCTTCGTCTTCAAAAAACTCTTCGGTTTCTATCTCAACTGCATACGGAATTTCCTTTTTGTAATTCAATAGGATTTTCTCGCGGATAGTTTCATTTACAAAGAAACGTTCTGGCTTATCTGTTAATTGATCTTTAGGATAATATGCAGGTGACATTGGCAACAATTCTATAATGCGCTCAAAAACACCTTTTACATTAAAATTGGATAATGCAGAAATAGGATGCAACTCTACACTTGGCAACATTTCTTGCCAATATTGAACTTGCTCTTCTAACAACTCTTGCGTAGCAGTATCTACTTTATTCAAAAGCAATAAAACAGGAATCTTGCTATTCTTTATTTTCTCAAAAAATGCTTCATCTTTTAACGCCTTCTCGCCTATCTCTACCATATACAATAGCACATCGGCATCTTCAAAAGCAGATTTTACAAAATCCATCATACTACTTTGAAGCTGATATGCTGGTTTAATAATACCTGGAGTATCAGAAAGAATCATTTGAAAATCATCCCCATTTACAATTCCTAAAATACGGTGTCTAGTTGTTTGAGCCTTTGATGTAATTATGGATAATTTTTCACCCACAAAAGCATTCATCAACGTTGATTTACCAACATTAGGATTACCAATAATATTTACGAAGCCTGCCTTATGATCTGCCATCCTTATACTTTAATATATATTTCTTCAATTCCACATTTACCTTTGGAGCCAACAAAAGTACGGCAATCATATTGGGTATCACCATTAGTGCATAAGACAAATCAATTAAATTCTTCACCAACTCTAATGATGCCACTGCTGCAAAGACAATCATAATTACAAAATACCAGTTATAAAACTTACCAATTTTAGCATTTGTCAAGAAAGACAATGATTTTACACCGTAATAAGAATAGGTAAACAAGGTAGATAATGCAAAGGCTGTTACAATAACCATTAGCAATACATCTCCCCAACCAAACAATGTTCTTTCGAATGCAGATAACGTCATTACTATACCACTAGAATCTTCTAAATAAGCTCCACTTAATATGATAACGATTGCCGTAAACGTACATACCAATATGGTATCGATAAACGGACCTAGCATAGCCACCAGTCCTTCGCGAATAGGTTCATCATTTTTAGATTGCCCATGATACATTGGCGCACTACCCAAACCAGCCTCGTTAGAAAACATAGCCCTACGAACCCCAATAATCACAAGTCCCCAAAACCCGCCTGTAGCCAACGATTTGAAATTCCATGCTTCTGTAATTATCATTTTTAAGGCTGGTAGTATCTGTTCAGAATTCAGTACCATTACCGCAATAACGGCTATTAAGTATACAGCTACCATAAACGGAACTACTGCAGATGCCACTTTTGCTATTTTAGTCAATCCTCCAAAAATCACGAAAGATGTTATTATAGCCAAAACAAGACCAATGGTCCATTTCCAATTTTCATCGCTCATATCCATTATGGTAGTACCGGGATCAACAACACTCATAAATGTCTCAGTAAACTGATTGGCAGTGAAAACACCTAAAAATCCGAATAGCCCACAAACTGCAAAAAA
This sequence comes from Maribacter sp. BPC-D8, assembly GCF_035207705.1. Taxonomy (NCBI): domain Bacteria; kingdom Pseudomonadati; phylum Bacteroidota; class Flavobacteriia; order Flavobacteriales; family Flavobacteriaceae; genus Maribacter; species Maribacter sp. BPC-D8. The sequence goes on along the minus strand of NZ_CP128187.1, from coordinate 4,549,126 downwards.
TATAGCTAACGGCCGAGCTTTTTCACCTAGTCCTTTTGTTATGTAATACATAGGTCCACCCTGCATCTTACCCTCAGAATCTGTACCACGGTACATAATTGACAGACTACACGAATAAAATTTTATACACATACCTATTAAAGCAGTCATCCAAATCCAGAAAACCACCCCTGGACCACCATCATGTATTGCGATGGCAACTCCTGATATATTACCTAAACCGACCGTAGCGGCAACCGCTGCCGATAAAGCCTGAAAAGAACTTACATCTCCTTTTGAGTCTTTATTATCATATTTACCCGCTGTAATTGCGATTGCATGACCGAAAAAACGATAAGGCATTAGTTTTGAATAAAAAACAAGAAAGAGTCCGCCCCCTATTAATAATAGGAACATTGGCCACTCTGTATACGGTAGTGCGCTGGCTATAAAGTCGTTAATTGTATCCATAGAATTGTAAAAAACCGAAGTTATGGATTTAATGTTTTTTAAAAGATAATGCCCTCAAAAAATATTATTTAAATAAGTTTTGAATATAGAGAAAATGTGTTGTATATTTGCAGCCCGTTACAAATAGTAGCGCACCTTTATCTCGTCAGCTTAATGACCTGAAGTCGCAAGACAAGTGAGATAAAAACCCATATCGCGGGGTAGAGCAGTAGGTAGCTCGTCGGGCTCATAACCCGAAGGTCGCTGGTTCGAGTCCAGTCCCCGCTACTAAGTTTAAAGTATTCAAAAACAACGGTTTAGTTTTCGCTAAACCGTTTTTTTATGCCTAATTTTAAGGAATTAGTTACCTTTGAATACGAAAATGAATACGAAAGTGCATACGATTTGTCTGTAAAGAGAAACTTCTCCATCCCTAAAATATATTCTGCCAACGGCGATTTACAAAAACGCTGGTATGTCTATTTTTCTTTTCGTGATCCTAAAAGTGGGAAATTGAAGCGGCAGACTCCTTTCTACGGAGATGCAAATAAATACAAGAACAAGGAAGATCGAATGTCCGTATTGGTCATTTACAGAAAAGTTTTATTAAGACTACTTAATAAAGGCTATAATCCATATTCCGATAATCTAGAACTGCACCAGAGTTTAACATCAAAAAACAATGTTGCCAATAATTTAAATTTACCAGATAAAGTTTTACCGAAATCTGAACTCATATCGGAAAAACCAAAAATGACGGTTCAAGAGGGATTTAATTTTGGAATCAAGCTTAAAGAAAAATTGGTTAGCCCTAGTACTAAAAGAGATTATGAAAGTAAAATAAAGAATTTTTCAAAATGGCTTTCAGTAAATCACGCTGAAATAAAGTTCATATCTCAATTAAATAAAAAACTTGTCTCAGAATTCTTAAATGATGTTTTGGACAGAAATAGTGCACGAACAAGAAATAATGACAAAACTGACCTAAGTAGCATTATACAAGTACTTGTCGATAATGAAATCATAGAACAAAATTTCGTAAAGAAAATACCTAAACTAAAATCTACACCAGAACGTAATAAAACATATTCCCAGAATATTCAAGAGGAAATTTTTGAATATTTAGAAGTTCAAGACCCAATTCTATTACTCTACATTAAATTTATCTCTTATAACTTTTTACGACCAATAGAAGTCTGCCGACTTAGAGTAAAAGATATTGATATAAAAAATAGACGAATACAATTTAAAGCAAAAAATAGCCCATTAAAAACCAAAATTATACCAGAGCTATTATGGAACGATTTGCCAGACCTCACGAAATTTGATAAAGAAGCTGTTCTATTTACACCTAACAAAATAGGTGGAACCTGGGACACGTTGGTAGATAACAGGCGAGACTATTTTAGTAAACGCTTTAGAAAAATTGTTAAGCAACATTTTAAATTAGGTATAAACTATGGCCTTTATAGCTTTAGACACACTTACATTACAAAAGTTTATAGAGCCTTGATGAAGGACTCCTCCCCTTTTGAAGCTAAAAGTAAGTTGATGTTGATAACGGGTCACTCTTCCATGACCGCCTTAGAAAAGTATTTAAGGGATATAGACGCAGAACTACCAGAAGATTATTCAACAATGTTAAAGAATGTACATGAATAATACGCCTTTGGAAATATTATATAAGAACCTGATTTCAAGGGTATGGGAAGAGCTATTATTTTTCATCCCTGACAATGAAATTTCAAATGATTTCTTAGAAAATAACGAAGAAATAGAATTTGAAAAATTTCGTAGTAAGATTATAGTTATAGATTATTACAAGGGACCTACACTCTACGAAACAGATAGAGATAATAACTTGATAACACTTAAAGACAGTACATTAAAAAAAAGTACTCGTCAATTATTAAATGCAAAAGCAAATTTCAATGAACAGGAATTCAGTTACATTTTAGAACTATATTATGAGCAAGTTGAGTGCTTATATTTTATTACAAATTGGCTGAATAAAAATATAACTCAAGTACTTCCACAACAAGACAGTATTCTAGGTTTGTTTAAACTTCAGCACAATTACTACAAGTCACATTTTGAAACAATTCTAAAACAGTTTTATCCCGATATGCAATCTTTGCCAAAGGGTAATTTTAATATCGGAAAATCGTTAGAGTCTTCTTTACCACATTTATCTAAACTTTTTTATAGTAGGGATAAGCAAAATGTAATACCTGAAGTTTCAGATTTACAAGAAGTTCGGCATGAAAACTTACCCACTTCGACAAATAAGAAAACACAGCGCAGCAAAAATAAAAAACTACCTCTTATTTCTGATTCTGAGGCAGAAACGATTTTATTACAGCGTATTTTTAATATTGATTCAAAATTACTTTAATAAATTATGCGTAAATTAAACGTTTAATTTACGCATAATTATGAAAAAAACTGAAATCTGCAAGTATTGTGGTGGTGGCTATGTTCCAAAAAGGAGAGGAGCACAAAAGTTTTGTAGCAACTCTTGCCGAAGTTTGAACTGGAAAAATAATCAAACGATTAAAGAACTGAAGGCGCCAGTTGTAAACTCTATTGACGACAAACCTGTTTTAGCAGAAAACCCAAGTTTACAAGAAAAAATGTCTTTAGCAGGAATTGGAAATGCTGCCGCAGGAGCTGCTATTGCAGAAATAGCAAAAAACATTATTACTCCAAATGCAAACAAACCTGCTACTAAAAAAGATATTGAAGATTTAAAAATGTTCTTTAATGCACGCTATTTACAAATAAAGAATTTAAGAAAAGATGCGAATGGCAGATTGCCGTATTACGACGTACAAACCGGTAATCTTCTTTATTTTTAATAAATCATTTCAAACTATGATTGTAAATTATAGTTTGAAAAAAACTTTGAAATATTCTTGTACAAGAATGATACCCTTCGCTGAATATGTGAATTCGGATTAAAAAATAAGGCACTCAAACTTAACAGATATTTACTGTGCTCGTAGCCCCTTGGCTTTTAGGTTAAACTAATATGCTTTTATTATATCAAAAGTTCCATTAAATTTTGCCATTTCTTGTTCTTCCCAATCTTTTTGTAATTCTTCTGGATCGAACCATTGCGGTTCTGTATGGGTCTTACTCCAGTTTTGAGCCTCTAAAACCATTTGCTTTAACTGCTCTGGGTGTTCTTTACTTAGGTCATTACTCTCACCTAAGTCGTTTTCAATATTAAAGAGCTTCCATGCGTTTTCATTTGTCTTTAGTGCTTTCCATTCATTCTGTCTTACACCAACATCGCTATACCCTTCTCTATGTCTTAAAACAAATACAGGCTCATCTCTTCTCGGGTTGCTACCACTAAGTAAATCTTGCCAAATATCTTTACCATCTAATTTTTTATCTTTTGGAACAGAAGTGTTAGCCAATGTCGCAAATGTAGGATAGAAATCTAAAGCAGAAACAGGATAATCAAACTTCTGACCTGCTGCAATTGTACCTGGCCAATGAAAAAACATTGGCACGCGGTAACCACCTTCGCATGTACTGCCTTTTCCTTCTCTTAAAGGGTAATTATTTGCGCCTTTAGAAAGTTTGCCTCCATTATCACTTAAGAATACGATAAGTGTATTATCAAACTCTTTTTTAGCCTTCAGTGCTTTTACTAATTCACCAACTCCTCTATCAACTGCATATACCATGGCGGCATAGGTTCTTCTGTCTTTATCTTCAATATGCTTAAACAACTCTAAATCTTCTGCTTTTGCTTCAAGAGGTACGTGTGGTGCATTATATGCCAAATACAAAAAGAAAGGATTCTCATCGGTACTGGAAGCTTTTACAAAGTCGACCGCTTTTCTAGATAGCTCATCGGTTAGATATTCTGTCGGGTTTTCTACATTTACCCCATTATGCTCTAAAGGTTTTAGGTAATCGAAAATAACCTCTTGTCCTGCTGCTTTTTGCTTATTATAGGTTGCTGTATATTCCTCTGGAAAATACTTATGACCACCACCTAAAAATCCATAAAAATCATCAAAACCTCTTTTATTCGGATGATAGTCGGCTACTGCACCTAAATGCCATTTGCCAATTGCCCCTGTTCTATAACCGGCATTTTGTAGCATTTTACTCATGAAAGTTTCTTGTAGCGGTATACCCTTACCTATATTTACTTCACTATTGGCAGGTAAATTAAATTGCGAGCCAATGGTATGTGGGTATCTACCGGTCAACAATGCCGCCCTACTCGGACCACAAAATGGATGAGCAACATAACCAGAAGTTGCAATTGTACCGTTAGATGCCAGTTCGTCTAATTGCGGAGTAGTAATGTCTTTTGAGCCATTAAAACCCACATCAGCATACCCTAAATCATCTGCTACGATCAGTATAATATTTGGTCTTTTACCTGTTTGAACCAATTGGGCAACGTCATCTTTTTTGACTTCTTTACAGCTATTACCTAAGATTAATAAAGAAAGACCGATTGCGAAGCTGAAGATATATTTTTTCATGATTTTAAATTATTAATTAAGTCTCGCCATATTACCTTGCCAACCTTTATTAAATTGAGTCAAGAGCTCTTTAACCACTTTAGGGTTATCGTTTGCTATATTAACTGTTTCTGTAGGGTCATTTTTGTGATCATACAGTTCAAAAAATACGGGTTCAGATTCTTTGTCGGTATAATCTTTCCAGACGGTAAAACGATAGTCGGCCGTTCTCATAGAATACCCCATTAATCTATTTTCAAAAAGGTCTCTATTCCATTTATCACCTTGTTGTAGCTTAATTTTTTCCTCAACTTCTTCTAACAAAGGTCCAAAAGATGTTTCTCTCATTCCTTTAGATAAAGGGTTAGCAGCCCATTCTCGTAGTGCCGGACTAGGAAACTGGGTAAATGCAGCTTCTTTCCATTTTCTGTTGGGATCAGTCAGTAAAGGCTTAAAACTTTGCCCCTCTAAAGTCTCAGGAATTGACACTCCTGCCAGATCACATAATGTTGGGTACATGTCTACTAATTCGACCAAAGCATTGGTTTTGGTTCCCCTTACAGTTTCTGGCATGTTAGGTGTTGATACAATTAGCGGAACTCGCGTAGCTATTTCATAGTTTGTCGCTTTACCCCAAATACCCATATCACCCAAATGCCAGCCATGATCGCTCCACAGCATAATAATGGTATCATCTCTTAAACCAGCCTCGTCTAAAGCTGTCAACATTTTCCCTATTTGTGCATCTACGTAACTTACCGTAGCCAAATAAGCGCGTTTTAAATTTTTAGCCTGTTCTTCGTCAATATCACCATAATTAGGAATGTCTGCCCTGGCACGTAATTCGAACGAAGCATGAAGACCCATTGCTGCACCATCTTTTGGACCATCATGCTGATCTGTCATTTGTAAATCTTTACCCTCATACAAATCCCAATATTTCTTTGGTGCTATCCATTCTAAATGAGGTTTTAAAAACCCAAGTCCCAAGAAAAAGGGCTTATCATTTTTCGCCATTTCTTTCATGGTCTCAATCGCCAACTCGGTATTATGCCCATCTTCATAGGTATTATCTGGTGCGTCGGCAAATTCATAAGCTGGACCTTTACCTAAACCATTTCTTGGTGCATTTTCACCATATTTCGCAATGACCTCAGCTCGATTTTTCTTGAACATCTCTTGATTTTCAGGAAGCACATACCCTCTAACCCTATTGGGCACAGGGGCAACATTGGGTCCTGAATATGCTTTTCTACTCCACGAGAGCTCTTCGTCTGTATAACCAGGGTGAAATATTTTACCCGCATAAACGGTCTCATAACCTTCTGTGCGTAGGTGTTGTGGTAGGGTTACAATATCTGGATTCAGGTCTCTGAAATATGAAAAATTCTCGATTACCTTAATAGTTTCTGGTCGTGCCCCTGTCATTACACTAGCTCTAGAGGGGCTACATATGGCTTCTTGACAATAGGCATTATTAAATAACAGCCCTTGAGCTGCAAGTGCATCCATATTCGGGGTTATCGCAACTTCTGACCCATAGGCTCCTAATTCTGGACGAAGGTCATCTATGGCGATAAATAGAATATTCGGTTTCTTACTAGGTTCATCTATTGATTTTTCTACTTGAGCTTTACAGCTAAAGAGAAGAATATTTAATAAAATAAAAAAGGTTATTCTTTTCATATTATAGCTTTTAGATTTTTAAACTTTATTTTTTATTTCTTACCAATGAACACCTTCGTATTCATTTGAAAATTTTCACTGACACTTTCGCCATTACTCCAGGTTACTTTTACCTTTAAAGGACTAGAACACGTACCTAAACCAAAGTGCATGTATTTGTTGAAAGATGAAGAATAAGTCGAACCCGTAGTCCCTACTCTTTTTATCTGTTTGTTTTTACAGCTACTAACATTTACTAGAGCGCCTACCGCAGTTGCTTTACCTGAAGGAGAATCACCTACCGCTATTGTTACGAAATTCTTATTGGAGTTAGAGCTTGGGGTGTTTTCGAACAAGTGCCATTTACCGCGTTCATTACCGACTACCACATCAACATCACCATCTAAGTCATAGTCCAATACCTCTACCGCCATACCCATCGAACCTATATCTTTTGTTGAAATACCATGATGAAGCAATTGCTTAAATGTAGAATTACCTTGATTTAAATACAAAATGGCGTTATTCTCATAAACCAATTCTCCTCTACGCATCATTACTATATCTTGAAGCCCGTCATTATCAAAATCGGCAACCGAAACACCTACAGTATGATCTTCTAGTAAAAGGTTTGCTTTTTTAGTGACATCGATATACTTTCCATTTCTATTTTCTAACAAAACAACAGTCAAGCCTTTTGAATGTTCGTATTCGGGGTATTCTTTGACACCGATTACAGTACCAGTAGTGGGTGACGGAGTACTACCAGCGATTCGCCAACTATCATTACCCACATACCCCACGTGTATACCACCTTCTGCTTTTAAAACATCAGGGAAACCTAACGCATTACTATTTACCAAACGCATGTCTTTACCTGAATGTGTTTCGCCAAGAAATTCATATTGGTACGCAGATTCACCTATATAATAAGCATCATTGAATGGCCATTGCGACTGAAAATTATTCATATTCAACACATCACCAACTAGTAAATCATTAAACTGAAAATCGCCTCTTTTGGTAAAGAACCCCCATGTTTCGGTTTCCTTATTGAAAAATGTTTCACCGATTTCAAATTCTTTACCCCTTGTCATAATAAGATCAAAATCTCCATCATTATCAAAATCGATCTCACTTATTGCAGTCACATCTTCTATCTCAAAAGGAAATAGATTAGACTCTTCATTATAGGTCAAATCACCATTACCCATATAGATTTTAACCTTATTATGACCGTATAAGAGTATATCTATAATACCATCATCATTAATATCTGTTAAAGCAGTTTTTTGACCATTTACCTTAATCGCAGGCAAAGTAGCTTTTAAAAGAAGTTGACCCTGAGCATCATTTTCATAAATATAATTCTCTGTTTGTCCTTTTTTTTCTTTGGATGGAAAAGCGAAATTCAACAGGTCCAAATCCCCATCTTTATCTCCATCATAAAATTTTAAGGTTCTACCTCTCATCATTTCAAACGGAACAGTAAAATCTGGCATGGCAACAAATTCTCGTTGCTTGGTAACTTTATACATTTTTGAATTACGAGCATTACTACCAGATCCTCCTCCTCTAGACAACACCATTTCATTGACACCATCAAAGTCAAAATCACCAACGGCAACACCATGTAGATCACCCATGATAACATCATAGGGCTTTGAGAATTGACCATTGTCATTCCAACAAACACTAATGCCTAGACCATGATCATTAAGAATTAAATCTGGATACCCATCATTATCTAAATCTGCAACCACAGGGGCGTCCCATTTTCTAAGATTCACTTCTTTTCTAGGAAAATCTTCAAAAGCTTCTTTAAAAATAGATGCTGTATTAGACTTCTCTTGAGACCATCCATTTAAGCTAAACACTAAATAGACAAGGGTATAAAGCCATAGTGAGCCAAAAAATATATTTTTGTTTATTTTCATTTATTGACGGGTCTAATTGAAATATCATCAATGAAAAATTTTGCTGCCTTAGTCTTGGGCAAATCTTCTTTTAGTATCTCTATCTTGAATTGATCTTTGTCGTTAGAGTTTATGTCTTTACGTATTTTCTTCTCAATTAATATCCATTGGCGTCTTTGCAAACCTTCTAGACTTATAGGGAAATCAATTTTGGGGTTTTGAAGGGATAAATTAATTTTATTAGGAATGCGTCCCTGATCTAACCAAATTTTTAACGACAACACATATTCCCCAGCAGGAATATCAATTGCTCCTTCAGGCGAGAGAATCGCTACTTTTTCTGATTCTAGTTCTTCATTTTTTCCGTACCCCTTAAACTTTAAACTGTTTACGCCAGATGCATAATCACCATGAACAATTTGTAAATATTTTGAAGATGGCTCATCAATCAACCAAAATTTCTGGTACTCATTTGGCTTCGAATCTTCGGGCACCATCTTTAATGGTCTTTCATTTTCTTCGAACAAGACAGGTCCTTCAAAACCATAAAATGCCGGTTGTAACAAATTGTCATTTGGTTTTTGCCAAACCCTCATATATTCAATTTCAAAGTCTACCGGTAATTCTTTCTTGTCTGGAAGCCCTAACCATTTAAATATTTCAGAATCTAACCAGACTTCCATTGGGTTATTCAGTACCCAATCTGTACCCATCTCATCTTGCGTAAAGTGCTTAACTAATTTTCCGTCGATATAAAGCTTAAGGTAGTCCAAACCCCATTCTGCCCCATATACATGAAAATCATCGGCAGTTCTAAACGGTAATTGCTCTACATGATTAAAAACTTTGGTTGGTCGTACAGCAGGCGGACTCCAGTCATGTGCGGTCGCCAAATAACTGTTCGCTTTAATATTACCATCAATTTTGGGGTTGCCCATAAGTTCATAAACATCTAGCTCTTGCTCATAGCCAATTGCCCAAAATGCACCTGTAATAGCAGCGTTTCCAACTTTAGAACTTACCTCCATGTAGCCATGAAGAAATCTTTTTTTTGTGATTACCCCTGCAGTAGTGATTGGTAAAGGTTTGTTCTCAAATTCACCATATTTATCGTTATTACTACCATCTGCATAATTCTCGTTAGCAAAATTAAAGTCTGGTTCCCATTGGGTTCTCAACTTTAATTTTCCATCTTCAACAGTTACATTATGCGGTGCAAATTGCGATGGCGCTCTACCTTTCCAGATATAATATTCATCATTTTGACCTTCTACAAACCATTTATCGCTATCTATTTCAACACCCTCGAATTCGTCGCTCAACTCTTCGTTCAATACCCAACCACCTTCGTTCGTTGGATCCGATGCCGGTAAACTATTAGTATTCTGTGAATGAAGGCTTCCCGTAAGAAAACCCATTATCAAAAAAACAGTCAGTCTTAATTCTATACTATGTTTTGTAATTATGTAGCTCATATTCATGGTTTTTGATTAAATCAATTCCAAATCATCGGCATAAACACCGTCATTTCGCCAATACCTCGGTTACTCCAAGCGTAGTATGGAATTAAATGTGTTTTATACGTATCAAATTTTGGCGTACCTACTTCTTGGTACATACCTAAGGCTTTGTCTTTACGAATCATAAACTCACCATCTAGAGTAGCCATACCACCAAGGTAATCTGGTCTGTAGGTCGGTTTCAATTCGTTACTCCCTTTAACATACACATCAAATATGCTAGTATCTTTTGGTAAATCGGCAGATTCTACACAGTAAACCACAGGTCCTCTTTTAACGGCAACTTGGTTACGTACTTCTTCAATTCTAGGATGCCCTTCTATAAACTTCACATCCATTGGCATATCTAACGTAATAACATCGCCTGCTTTCCACTCGCGTTCTATTTTAGCAAAACTGCCAGCTACTACATTTTCAATTTCTTTGCCATTAACATTAAGCGTACTACCTTCTGCCCAAGCCGGTATTCTTAATAACATTTCAAAAGCTTCTGGCTTACTTTCTTCTATGGTAATATTTACTTCCCCTTCCCATGGGTAATTACTTTTCTGGTTCAGTTTTATTGCTGAACCATCTAACAATGTTGTTTCTAATTTATTACCGCCATATAAGTTTACAGCAATACCATTTTCAGATTTACTGTAAGCCCAACCTGGCGATTTTGCTATGGTACGCACTAAATTTGGAGGACAACAAAAGCATTTTAAATAGGGTTGACGCTCAGGAAACTCAACGTTCATTTTATCATAATCTAATGCTCCATCTACTTTACGTAAAGGGTTGGAGTAATAGTAATCTTTACCTTCAAGACTAATACCCGAAAGTCCGCTGTTATGCAAAACCAACTCCATAATATCGCCATGCTTAGAATCGCCACTTAAGGTCAACATTCTATAGTTGAACATTGAATTACAAATATTAGCACATGTTTCATTATAAGCGGTCATATTAGGCATCATATACTCATCAATAAAGCCTTCTTCAATTTTATCTAAACGAGATGATCTACCGTAATGCGTTTGCCCTATTGCCCCTGTAACATACATTTTTTTGTTCGTCACATTATCCCAAAGTCGGTTCAAGGCATCCATTAACTCTTTCTCGCCAGTCTCAGCATAAACGTCTGCCGCACCGGCATAAAAATATAGTGCAAGCACTGCATGACCTACTGCTTCAGTTTCTTCTCTTAACGGAACTCTTTCTTGAACCATATCACCAATAGGATAACCCTTGGTGGTCGAATCTTCAACAATATCATATGTTCCCCTAAGATTAATGAACTGTTCTGCCAATTCTAAATAACGCTTATCTTTTGTAGTACGGTAAAGCTCTACCAAGCCCATTATTTGAGTTTGATTAAAACCAAACCTTTTTAATGAATCATTTACAGGTACAAACAACTCGTATAAATAATCTGCATGTTTAATGGCAATATCTAAAAAGTTAGTTTTACCCGTTACGCGATTATGAATACATGCCGCAGTCAATAAATGCCCACTATTATATAGCTCATGGTACCTTCTATTAGTAAAAGGATTAATGGTATCGTTAATGATTATAGGGGTTGAAAGATACCCATCATCTTGCTGAGCCTTACCAATAACCTCGATAATTTCATCTAGTTCATTTACAATAGCTTCGTTCTTGTTTACACCGTATAGATACAAATTGGCTTCCATCCATTTGTAAAAATCACCATCATGCCACCAAAAACCTTTATGCTCGCCTTCTTTAAGACCTGCAGCAATTTTAAAGTTATTATACCCATGACCCACATCACCTTTTAAGATTTCTCCCATATGCGGAATCATAACCTCTTCGGCTATTTTCCATTTATCTGCCCAAAAACCTTCCGTCCAGCGGCAATCGCCTATGTCTATACTTTTGAGTTTAACATGCGGACTATTTGTATTGTTGACAATACCACCATTTTCATCTAGTGATAAAACTTCTTTTTTTTGTTTTACATCTGTTGATGCAATTTCTTTATTTTCTTTACAGGAAAAAATAAAGGCAAAAAGACAAAAGCTGATTAAAGTGATTTTTTTCATTTTATTGGATGTTGAATATGGACTACAAGAAACGTAAATTAAGACTTAAGTGAGATGTAATTATTAACTAAGACCTACACTATTTTACCCTTTATTTAATCTTCAGAATTACTTTTCAACCAATAAAGCTTACTCCCAAACAACAGGCATGAATACGGTCATTTCTGCTTGCCCCCTATTGCTCCATGCAAAATAAGGTACAAACTGGGTTTTATAAACCTCCCATTGGGGCTTAGTAACTGTTTGATACATACCTTCCGCCTTATCTTTTCGTATTAAAATCTCACCTTTCACAACAGATACTCCGCCTAAAAACTCAGGTCTAAATTCCTCTTTAAGTTCGGTATTACAATTAAAATATACATTTAGTACTTCTGTATTTTTAGGTAAATCTGGAGACTCTATACAGTACACAACAGGACCACGCTTTATCGCAATTTGATTACGAACTTCTTCTATTCTAGGGTGACCTTCAACTAGATTAATTTCCATAGGTATATCTAAAAGAACAACGTCACCCATTTTCCAAACCCTATTAATTCTAGCAAAAGTTCCGGGAGTTAGTTGTATTGAAGTGGGCTCTCCATTAACTTGTAATGTAGCAGATTTCGCCCAACCTGGTATGCGAAATGCAATTTCAAATGATTCGGTTTTACATTCCTGAACAGTGATTTTAATACGACCGTTCCAAGGATAATCAGTTTCTTGGGTAAGCCTTACAATAGTTCCGTCAGATAGATTTGTTTTTAAGTGATTTGATCCATAAAGATTTACGGAAACCCCGTTATCAGACACGCTATATGCCCACCCTGAAACTTTTGATATAGTCCTAACCAAATTTGGAGGACAACAAAAGCATTCTAAATAAGGTTCCCTATTAGGTGTTTCTGTTACATTTTCATGGGCTTCATAATCTCGCGTATTATTGATCATTCGTAACGGATTGGCATAGAAATACTCTTTACCCTCTACACTTATGCCAGATAGCCCACTATTATAAAGTACCAGTTCTATGATATCCATATATTTAGATTCGCCATGAATACCGAACATGCGATAACTGAACATTGCATTGCATAAATTGGCACAAGTCTCGTTGTAAGCAGTCATATTAGGCATCATGTATGCATCTATAAACCCCTCTTCAATCATATCTAAATTGGCAGAAGCGCCGTAATGCGCCTGACCGACTGCACCGGTTACATACATTTTCTTTTGGGTAACATTATCCCAAAGTAGGTCTAATGCATTTAGTAATGCCTGCTCCCCAGTTTCAGAATATACATCTGCAGCACCAGCATAATAATATAAAGCTAAAACAGCATGACCGACAGCTTCTTTAGATTCACGTAAAGGAGTGCGCTCTTGAACCATATCACCAATAGGATACCCTATTGTGGTAGAATCATGTTTTACCTCATACTTACCACGGTTATTTATGAATTTTTCTGCTAACCTCAAATACTTTGCATCGCCAACTGTTCTATATAGCTCTACCAAGCCCATAATTTGAGTTTGGTTAAATCCAAATCGTCCAAAATGTTTCGTTTCGGGCTTGAATATGGTATGAAGTAGATCGGCATGTTTTATGGCGATATTCAAAAAATTATTTTGTCCGGTAACGTTATGATGAATACAAGCACTTATTAATAAATGCCCAGTATTGTACATCTCATGATATTTTCTGTTTTCGTAACGATCAGCATCTTTACGAAGTTGTATTTGTGTTTGCAGATAACCATCATCTTCTTGAGCTTGTGAGATAATAGAGATATATTCATCTATTTCAGAAAGTATACTGGCATTCTTGGTATACGCATAGATATATGTTTTTGCCTCAATGAATTTATAAAAATCGCCATCATGCCAAAACATCCCTTTATGCTCACCCTCTTTAAGACCAGCAGCAATTTTGAAATTGTTTAAGGCATGCCCAACATCACCACATAATAGGTCACCCATATAGGGTACCATAATTTCCTCTGCAGTTTTGAACTTATCAGCCCAAAAACCTCCTGTCCAATTACAATCTCCGATGCCAATACTTTTCAACTTACTATTTGTATTAAAAGTCAAATTTGTGGCTAGTTTCTGATCTATTTTAGAAATGCTCATGTTCAAAATATATGTTTAATTACGATATTAAATTTATTTTTTTAGAAGTGCCAATTGTATTTCTTCAATACTCATATTCTTGGTTTCTTTTAAGTACCTCCATATTACAACCAAACCAATGGCAACAGTAGCCGCATAAAAAAGAAAAATAGCACTACCACCCATTGTGGCTAATTGCCACGGAAAAAACTGTTGCACTACATAGTTGGTTAAACTTGTAATGATGGTGAAAAAAGGTATGGCAATACCTCGTATAGAAATTGGGAATATCTCAGAAAACAAGACCCACATAATTGGTCCGACAGAAAAATGGAATGCTGCAATAAAACTTAACAGACCAATTAGAATTAAAGTCGCATTTAAATCTGCCGCTTTTTCTAAGAGTAAGCTGCTGTTATTACGCGCACCCTCTTCCCCTAATACTTCTTTTAATGCGTCTTTAAATTCAGTATCGCTACCAAATTCTTTACCAACAAGCACATTAAGTTTGTCAACACCTTCTATATCCGTCATTTGAGAAATAGCATCTTGGGTAATGGTATAGCGGGCACTTTTAAATCCGTAAGAACACATACCTAAACTAATGATGATCCAGATCATGCCAAAAATGATCATTGGTTTACGCCCTATCCTATCAATCAATAAAATAGCAAGTACCGTAAAAATAACACTGGTCAGTCCAATCCAAATGGCTTGGGCAAAGGCAGCATCTGTTCCTAAACCTAACTGTTCAAAAACCGTAGGTGCATAAAACAAAATAGCATTTATTCCGGTAGATTGTTGCACAATGGCTATCGTAGTAGCAATGATTAAAATATTGCGCATTGGTTTACTGAAAATCTCCTTAAACTGAGCCACCATTGAACGATTTTCATCTCCCTTATCCAAACTCTTTTGAGTCTCTTGAATATGTTGATCAATTTCATTAGAAGGAATAATTTTTGACAAGGTCCTTTTAGCATCAGCAATTCTATTTTTATACACCAACCAAGCAGGACTTTCTGGTATAAAAAACAAAAGTACCAACCATACCAAGGCAGGTAATATCTCGGAAGCCAGCATCCACCGCCATGTATTTTCAGTAACACCCCAACTTACTGCCCATTCTGCTCCAGACCCAATAGCTTGCAGAATTAAATAATTAATAAAATATGCCGTCGATAAACCTACCACTATATTAATTTGAGTCATAGATACTAGTTTACCACGTAATTTTGGCGGTGCTATTTCACCAATATACATTGACGCCAATGAGATAGAACTAAAAGCCAAACCGCCAATAAAACGAGCAATGACCAAGGTCAAATAATTTGGCGCCAGTGCCGAAGCTATTGCAGAAAATAGATAAAGTATGGCAACTATCTGTAACGTTCTCTTACGACCAAATTGATTGCAGGCATACCCTGCAAAAGGCAATGCCAATAACACCCCTAGTGCGGGTGCACTTACAGCTGTACCTAGTTGTAAATCTGTTAAACCGAATTCTTGAGAAATAAAATTTACCGTTCCTGATATCAATGCAGCGTCTAACCCAAAAATAAAGCCGCCGATTGCAACTATTATAGCATAGGTAAATGCTCTATTCTTCTGTGCTCCCATTTGTTTTTAATTAGTGGTTTTATATTTTATTACTACTTAGTATCAATTCGTTTTACATCTACAAAAAGTGGCCCCGTTGCCAACCTACCAATTTTAAAATAGGCATGAAAATTACCTTCTCCTTTTGGTAATGAAACATCGTTGAATACTACATTTTTTTGACCTTTGCGAATTGGTTGTTCAAGATGAAGGTCGTTATATTTTAAATGGGCAACACCATTGTCAGTTACTTCTGGCAAATCTAAGCTTATAGAATACACCCCTAATTCTGTAGTTACGCGCCAATGCCCTAGCTCATTTTTTGAAATTACTCGTGGTCCGCCCCAGTCGAACCTCGAAAGGTTTACTTCTGGTTGTAGCGCACTACCTAAATATATTCTTTGAATGCCTTTAGCATCGCGCTCTTCGGTAACCTCATCGAACCAATTTTCATATTCATCCAATAACTGCTCTACTATTTCAGGGTGTTTTGCTGCAAGATCTATTCGTTCGCTTGGATCTTCTTCAACATCGTAGAGCTCTAAATTCGAAAGTACTTGTTGCAATTCTTCATCTTTGGGTTGATATAGAATGCCATGCGGAAAATCATGCGGACTGATCAATTTATATTTTTGACCTCTAACTGCAAAATGCATGTATTTAAAAGGTGTAGGGCCATAATGCATTTGGGTAAAAAATAAGCTGTTTTCAAAAGAGTCGGTTTCACCTTTCCATAATGGCAAAAGAGATTTACCATCTATTTTAATATTTTCTGGTGCCTGTACATTACAAGCATCAAGTATGGTGGGCAAAATGTCGATCACGGTACCCATGGTTTTTGAAGTTTGACCTTGTTTTATTTTACCTGGCCATCTGACAAAAAACGGCACCCTTATTCCACATTCATATACACTTGTTTTAGTACCTCTTAAATTAGCCGTCCAACGACCAGGGTATACATCATTTTTAGTTCTTCTATTTCTTGGACCGTTGTCTGATAAAAAAATAACAATCGTGTTTTCTTCTATACCTAGCTCCTTTAATTTTTCTAATACACGACCAACATTGTAATCTATATTATCAATCATTCCATACGTTAGTGCATTGTCTTCATGCAATCCTTTTTTACGATAAGGTTCAGCACGTTCATCGGGGACTTGTAATGGAAAATGGGGAAGATTGGTCGCTAAATAAGCTAAAAAAGGCTTTTTATTTTTTTGACCGATGAAATCCATAGCGGCTTCAGTAAAAATATCATCGCAATAGCCTTCATACTTTTTAGAAACATTATTATGCTCTAAAATTGGATCAAAATACGTGTTTCCTGCAGGACCTGCAGCCTGCCCTATTCCGCCACCTTTGTGTACCAGCGCCTCTTGAAAACCTTGATCTGTTGGTCTCATGGGTGCATTATCGCCTAAGTGCCATTTTCCGAAAATGCCCGTTCTGTATCCGTTCTCTGCAAGAATTTCAGCCAAGGTCTCTTCAGAAGTATTCATAAAATGATCTACCTGAGTTACTGCGGTCACCCCAGTTCTATATGGATATCGACCTGTTAAAACTGCTGCACGAGATGCAGAGCAATTTGGGTACGCAAAAAAATGGGTCATCTCTACACCTTGCTCTCCAATAGATTCCATATTAGGAGTCTTCAAAAATGGGTTACCGTGAGATCCAATATCACCGTAGCCTTGATCATCGCTCATCATGATAATGACATTCGGGCGATCTTGTGATTGTAATATTGAACACGTAGAAATAATTGTTACCGCTAACAATATTCTTGATAATTTGAACTTTAGGTGCGTACTCATAATTCTATTTCTTTACCAATTTGTATATGAACCGTCTCTCTTTTTTAAACGAGGAGTCTCTACTGGAATAAATTTTTTCGACAAGGCCAATTCTTCATTAAACTCAACACCCAAACCTGGCACATTTGGTATGATATACTTAGCACCATCTAATTGGGGTTGTATCGGGTAAAATTCAGCATCATTAGTACCTGGTTGCTCTGCAGGTGTATTAATCTCTTCTAACCACGCTACATTTGGGCATGCTGCTGCCAAATGAATAGAAGCCGCAGTACAGATCGGACCTAACGGATTGTGCGGCATCAAGTCAATATAATGGGCTTCTGCCATAGCAGCAACTTTCATTGCTTCTGTCATACCACCTACATTACATACATCTACTCTAGCAAATTGTGTTATACCTCTTTCTATATAGGGCAGAAACTGCCATTTACTTGCAAATTCTTCTCCTATGGCAAATGGTATATCTACCATTTTACGAAGACTTTCATATGCTTCTGGTGTTTCATCTCTAATGGGCTCTTCAATAAAATCTAAAGTTCCATGTGGCATTTTTGAGAGAAATGAAAACGTCTCGGCGGCAGAAAGACGATGATGATAGTCGATACCTACAACGGGATCAGGACCTATTACTTCTCTTAATTTTGTAACCCATTTAGAAACTTTAGCAATTGATTCTCGAGGTTCAAAAATAGCCTTGCTATTTTCTTCATATTCTGCAGGTGCCAAGCGCAGCACATTCCACCCTTCTTTGATTAAAACCTGAGCTCTACTAATCAATTCTTCTTCGGTAGTAAATCTTAACGATGCGAAACAGTCTACATGGTTTCTTTGTCTACCCCCTAACAATTCATAGACAGGTACACCTAAAGATTTACCTTTAATATCATACAAGGCAATATCAATTGCAGAAATAGCGGCAGTTAATACGCGGCCTCCTTCAAAATACTGACCTCTATATAAATCTTGCCAAATAGCTCCAATTTGATGAGGGTCTTTACCTATTAAATTAGGTCTAAAATGATCTATTGCACCTATAACTGCTAACTCTCTACCAGAAAGACCTGATGCTCCCCAACCATAAAAACCAGCATCGGTTTCAATTTTAATAATCAATTGACTACCAAAACCAATATTGATCGGAAATGTTTTTACTGCCGTAATCTTCATATATAATTTTTATGCTATGGGTTCTGCTACTTCAATTCGTTTTACTTTGCCAACAACCAACAAAAAGGATAAAAAACCAAGAAGTGTTATGGCTCCTATAAAATATAATGCGGGACTAAAATCCCCATCCTCCACCAAAATACCTATTACTACAGGAACTATTACCGCCGATAGTCCTCCTATTAAATTAAACACTCCGCCTACTAATCCAATTAAATGCTTTGGCGCCATTAGTGACACAAACACCCATGTTATCGATGCCAACCCATTACCAAAAAAAGCCAGGGTCATAAACAAAATAACATAAAAAGTATCATCTGTAAAATTGGCTCCTATAATCGTTACCGATAATAATAACCCACATAATACCGGTGTTTTTCTCGCAAACTCAATAGATTTTCCTTTTTTGATTAAATAATCTGATGTAAAACCAGAAAGTAAAACCCCAGCGAAGGCCGCAAGAAATGGTACTGATGCCAAGAAGCCCGATTTTATAAAATCTAATCCTCGATATTCTACTAAATAGGTAGGAAACCAAGTCAAGAAAAATATAGAAACGGATCCTACACAAAATTGACCAAGATATACTCCCCACAATTTTCTGTGCTTAAATGCTTGCGCTAAATCTGACCAGCTAAACTTTGTTTTTTCAGCAGATGAATTACTTGCCTTCACCAAACCACCCCCTTCTCTTATATGTGCTAATTCTTCGGTACTTACCGATTTATGATTATCTGGATCACGGTAAAAAACATACCAAACAATAGCCCAAAGTATGCCTATAATACCTGATACTATAAATAAACCTCGCCATCCCAATTGATCTTGAATTACGGTAAGAACAGGAAACAAAAAAGCCAAACCAATAAATTGTCCTGAAGTATATATAGCTATTGCAGAAGCCCTTTCATTTTCAGGAAACCACTTTGTAACGATAGCATTATTTGCGGGATATGCCGGTGCTTCGAATATTCCAATACTAGCACGTAAACCTAACATGACTATAAATGAATTTACAAAACCTTGTAACAAGGTAGATATCGACCAAAAGAAAAGCATTAGACCATATAACAATCTAGCACCGATTTTGTCAACAACAATACCTCCTGGTATTTGAAGCGCAACGTAAGTCCACCCAAAAGCGGAAAATATTAACCCTAACTGTACCGATGAAAGATCTAAGGCTTCTTTTATAGCCGGAGCCGCAACCGATATATTCGTCCTGTCCAAATAATTGATAACTACACTACCAAAAATCAAAGCAAGCATATTATATCGTTTCTTGGTCATAAGATTTGATTTCTATTTATTAGATTCTCCGTTTAAATACTTTGATTGATCTCTGTATTGATCCATACGATCTATATCGACTTTTTCAAAAGATTTTTTAAGCATCCATCGAGGTCTTTCAAGCGTAAGTTCCCAAGAGAAAAGCTCTTTAAAAAGTTCTTTCACCATTTCTGGATGGTCTGCTACCACATTATTAGTTTCTGAAATATCTGCGGGTATATTATAAAGCTCTGCAGGTCTATCTGGATATCTTATAAGTTTCCAATCTCCTTTACGTATAACACCCCTGGCATCTTTTTTCCAAAAAAGCGTTTCATGTGGTCTATTTTTATCTATGCCATTGATGTAAGGAATAAGGTTTACACCATCAATATCTTTTAGTTCTTTTTCATTACCGCCTGCTACAGCATAAAATGTAGGTAGCAGATCTAATGTACTTATGGGGTAGTCATATACCGTATTCGGTTTTACTTTACCTGGCCATTTCATTAAAAATGGCACTCTTATACCACCTTCTAAATGACTTGATTTAGTGCCACTTAACGGATAATTTACTCCTGCATTTTTATCTGTAGGTCCGCCATTATCATTTGTAAATATTACAATGGTATTGTCTTCAATACCTAATTCCTTTAACTTATCTAATACCTTACCACAAGCACGGTCTAGTGCCAAAGTCATGGCGGCAACAGTTTTTCGTTTACCTACTAAACCAGGAAATTGTTTTAAATCATCTTCGGTTGCATCCATAGGGGTATGAACCGCATTGAATGATAGTATGGTAAAAAATGGTTTAGATGCTTTTGCGTTTCTTTCTATAAAATCTACAGATTCTTTTGCCAAGGCATCTGTCAAATATTTTTCTGGCTCTACGAAATTTGCAAATCCGCGTTCCATCAAATCCATTTCACTTGCCGGTGCATCTGAATATGGAAAATAACTTCTTGCGCCACCTCTAAAACCATAAAACTCATCGAAACCGCGTTTTGTTGGGTGAAAACGGTCATCGCCACCTAAGTGCCATTTTCCATAAAATGAAGTGGCATACCCTAGCTTCTTTAAATAGTCTGCAATGGTTACTTCTTCTACAGGCACACCCATTTCTCGGTCATCAGCTGCAGATACAGCACTCATATAACCAGGTACATTATTCTCTTCAAAACCAAATCGTTGTTGATATTTACCTGTAATCAACCCTGCCCTTGAAGGACCACATGTAGGATCAGAAACATACGCTTGGGTAAAGCGCACCCCTTGGCTTGCTAGTTTATCTAGATTAGGTGTCTTCATTATTTTGCTACCATGAAAACCAAAATCGGCATAACCTGCATCATCAGAAAACAAGAGCACGATATTGGGTTTTTCTTGTGCCGAACAACACAAAGTCATAAGACAAACTGTTGCAAATATTATTTTTTTCATTACAATTCTTTTTTAGTGTCCAAAATACTTTAGTCAAGGAAAGCCGGAGACATGCTCCGGCTTTTTACCGTATTCAAATAAATAAGTAACAACTAATTAGTACCCTACGTTTTGAATAAGTGCCTCAGTTCTATTTATTTCTGATTGAGGTATTGGTAAGTAGTACTGTTTTTGATCAAATGGTCTTGTTTCAATTGTAAGTTCTTCAAAAGAAACATTTTCAGCAAGATCTTTTGTCCAACGCATACCTTTTACGTCAAAACCAAGATTATCTTCATTTAACCAACGTCTTTCATCAAAGAAGTTGTGCCCTTCAAAGGCAAGTTCTACTCGTCTTTCTCTTTTTATAGCCTCTAAAAGTTCTGGACCACTAGCTGTAATGGCTGGTTGTAAAGCTCTTTCTGAAACTCTACTTACATATCTTCTTGCCGTTTCTTCATCACCTGCTCTAAATGAAGCCTCTGCATAATTCAAATAAATTTCTGCAAGTCGATAAATGATATATGGTCTTCCTGGGCTGGCTTGTTTTACATCTGTGCCTAATGCCTCATTTTGGAATTTACGCATTGCATACCCAGTTGTAGATCCATGTCTAAAGTTTCCTAAAGTTTGTTGGTCTTGTGAAAAAGAGTCCAAACCATCAGGGACAACGGTGTTGTCTACAGAAATAGCGTAATCAATAGGTCTTCCTCTAAAAATAGCCCCTTGATAATTGATGTTGGCATAAAAACGCATTTCACGGTTTTCATACGGGTTTGAAGTATCATAAGAAGGACTATCGGTAGTGTTACCATCGTCCATATTATAAACTAAGGTGTAGTTGTGCAGTGGTGTAGAAAGACCCCATCCATCAAAACCTCTAGGTGATTGGGCATTGTCAGGTTGAGTCGTAACATCAGAACCGAAGCCAAAAACACTTCCACCAAAAGGTCTTGCGAACAAGATATCTTGATTTGCTGATAAAAATAGTTCTTGGTAAGCTTTTGCATTTGAAGTGCTTATCAAATCTCGATCTCCCACCAAATCAATAACGGCTGCGGCAGCATCAGCTGCATCTTGCCATTTGCTCGGTTTGTTATAAGTATATAATTCTAAATTAGATGATTGCGGAGCCATAGAAGCATCATGCAAATCACTAGCAGCATATAACAAGGTTCTAGATTTAAGGGCCAACGCAGCCAATCTTGTAGCTCTACCAAATTCTCCACTTTCTCTAGTCAGAGGTAGAAGTGGTGCAATTTCATCTATTTCACTTACTATAAATTCTACAACCTCTTGATAACTATTACGTGAGATATTAAAGTCATCATCTAACGTTGCCGCCGATGTTAATAAAGGTACTCCCCCAAAAAACTTTAATAATTTTGAGTACTGATTAACCCTTATAAAGCGCATCTCTGCTTTTAAGGCTTCTATTTCATCAGGATTATTTATTTGAGCTTCACTACCTTCTACTAATTCTAAAAACACATTAGCTTGTCTTACATAGGTCCAAAGGTCTTGCCACTTTTGACCTAACTGGCCTACATTAGCAGAAGTCCAACCTCTAACTACGTTAAAACGATCTAGAGCTTGTGTAGTCGCGTTAAAATTCATTCTAGCTTCAAGAGAAGCTATCTCCACATTCATATATCGGGCCCAAAATTGACTTCCAGCCCCAAATGATTCCGTACTGTTATACGAGGTGAATAGTAACAATTCTACTTGCTCGGGTGTGCTTAACACCAAATCACTGGCAAATGAGTCTCTTACGTCTATTTCTAAACTATCTTCACAAGCCCCCAGTGTAAAGAGCATGATTGTTAGTACTATAGTACTATACCTTTTTATTGATTTATAATTTTTCATGATTTTTTTTTTAAAAACTAAAATTAACACCTACAGAATATGTCTTTAACGGAGTATAACGTGCTCCTCTAAAATTGTTATAACCCGTAGCTTCTGGGTCAAGACCCAAATCCCAAATATCTGAAAAGAAAGTGGCTAGGTTATACCCTCTTGCAAATAAGCGAACATCAGCAAATTTGATAACCTCACTTTTAAGAGTATATGACAATTCAACTTCTTTAAGACGTACAAAAGAGGCGTCAAAATAGTAGATATCGGCAAAGCCTTCGATACCATCGACTTGCCCTCCGCTTATAGGGTCACCCTGTGCAAAGGCTCTTGGGTAGATAGAGTTTCTATTCTCTGGCGTCCATCTTTCATTGAATACAAATTCTGGTTTAGATCCTGATTGGTCAAAGAATACCAAAGTCTCTGCATCGGCTTGACCTTGCAACAAGAAATTTAAACCAAAGGCTTTATAATTGATGCCTCCAAAGATACCGTATTGAATTTGTGGTATGTTAGATGTTGATGTTCTAATGAAATCATTCGCGTCGGCTACACCATCATCATTTATATCAAGATAAATAGGTTCGCCTTCAACAGTACCGTCTCTTTTTATTTCAGTAGCATCTACTTGGGCTTGATCTCTAAAAATTCCATCAGTTGGATAAACTAAATATGAATCTATGGGTTTACCACTTTGCTTTTGAGAGTCTAATATATTATCACCTTCTGGTAATGAAATTACTTCGTTACGAGCTTTGGTAAAGTTCATTCCTAAATTATAAGAGAAATTATCGTTTACCTGGTCATTCCATGCCAATTCAAATTCATAACCCCAACTTCTAGTCTCACCGATATTTTCAGCAGGAATTTGACTGTTTTGCAATCCTATAAATCCAGGAATTGCCCCTGATCTGTTCACTAAAATATCTGACCTATCTTGTTCGTAGTAGTTGACATCACCTGATAATTTGTTGTCAAAAAACGTAAAGTTTAAACCAACGTTCCAAAGCTTAGCCGTTTCCCAAGTTACATCGGTATTTGCTAGCCTAGCAAGATTATAGGTGTTGTAAAAACTTTCACCTCCTGCTCCTAAAACATAGTAATTTGGAAATCTTGTACCCAATGGGTTGTTTGCGTTTCCTGTGTTTGTTCCAAGATCAAATAAGGATAGGAATTGGTTAGCACCAATACGATCGTTACCCATTTCTGACCAAGAAGCCCTAAGTTTTAAACCGTCGATCCAAGATACATTTTCTAAAAAACTCTCTTTGTCTATTGCCCACGAGCCAGCAACACTTGGAAATGTTCCATAACGGTTACCTTCACCAAATCTACTGGATCCATCATAACGCATCGTAAAGTCAATAAAATATTTTTTCTTAAAATCATACGATAAAGATCCAAAGAAATCTTGTCTTTTAAATTCAGAGCTAGTTCCTCCAGACGACTGTCTGTCATCATTATTACCTTGAAATAATTCTCCTCTACTAGCATCAGGAAATCCACCAACTTTTGTTGCAAAGAAATTATTTGAATCATTAGTCAACCTTTCCATACCCACGAAGGTGCTTATCGAGTGGTTGCCAAAAGTGTTATCGTAGTGTAAACGTGCATTATAAATTTGCTCATCAAATTTGCTGAAACTTTCAGTCAATATACGTTCTGTACCTTGCTGGTTAGATCCAATTCTTGGTTCAAAAGTTCCATCATCCAATTGTGCAAAAAATGTCCATGGTGTATACCAAGATTTTGTATTGTTCTCTATTTTTCTGAATCCTGTAAATCCTTTGATGCTTAGGCCTTTTAAAACCTTATCTAAGTTCCAATCTACCGTAAAACGACCTGTTGTCGTGTTTGTAAAGTTATCTTCAAAACCAGAGTCATTACTAGAGGTCAAAATAGGGTTACCTTCATCGCCACCACGTGCTGGCAATCCATTTGGAAATCTAGCTATTTCATTTGGTGGCAAGCCATAAATTAATTTGTAAATATTATTGGCATTTACACCTGGAGCCGTTCTTTTGCCGAAACGCGTCGACAAATCCACTCCTAATTTAAAGCTCTCTGTTAAATTGACATCGATGTTAGAACGAAGTTGATATTGCTTGAAACCTAAAGCACCTGAACTGTATAAACCCTTTTGGTCAATAAAATCTCCACTAACAAAATATTTCGCTTTATCGGTACCCCCTGATACAGAAAGGGAAGTTCTAGATTCTGGTGCGCTTTTTGCCAAAACTTCATCAGCCCAGTTGGTATCTGGAAAACCCGCAATTTGCTCTGGACTGAACAGTGGGTCAGCATCTGCGCCATTAACCCTTGAATTTATTTCATTCTCATATGTAGCAAACTGATTGACATTCATCAATTCTGGTCTTTTGGTAAAAGATGAGATGTTGTAAGAGTTAGAGAAATTAATTTTTGGCTTTCCGCTCTTACCTCTTTTAGTAGTTACCAAAATAACCCCATTCGCTGCTCTCGATCCATAAATCGCAGCTGAACCATCTTTAAGAACGGTAATCGATGCAATATCTTGTGGAGCCAATTGTGAGAATGAACCTGAAGGAACACCATCTATAAGAATTAACGGACTGTTATTTCCAAGGGTTGACTTTCCCCTAATCAATATTGTAGTGGCATCATCATCAGTATTTCCACCAGCACCATTGCCAGCACCAGGTACACCTCCACGGTCACTAATAATTAAACCAGAAGCCCTACCCGCCAATGACTTGGCAATATCTTTACTTGAAGACTGTGCTATAGCCTCACTGCTAATGGTACTTACAGAACCAGTAACTTCCCCTTTTTTCTTGGTCGTATACCCTAAAACGACTACCTCGTCTAATTTAGAGGCATCTTCTTCCAGAGTCACATTAATTAGAGACTGTCCGTCAATAGAAACTTCTTGTGTTGCATAACCGATATAGGAAAAAACCAATACCTCACCATTGTTTACGGTTAAGGAGTAGTTTCCATCAAAATCTGTTTGAGCACCAGTTGTAGTACCTTTTACTACAACACTTGCTCCTGGCAATGGACCTTGAGCATCTGATATAGTACCCGAGATCACCACATCTTGAGCGAATACACTTGTATTGCTCATAAATATGCATAGAAAAGCACAAAGTCCGATCCTATGAAATTCTTTAAAATAAAAACCACCCCCCGTCGGATCGTTTTTCTTAGCGATTGCTTTTTTTAGTTTTCTCATAAAGCTTTCTGTTGTTTAAGTTTAATTTAAGTATTTCATTGTGTTTACATGTTTGAATTTGAGCTACATATAGAATGCCCTTAACTCTCTTTTAACAATTCTTTTACAAAAGAAGCGGAAGTAGTCCTGTTTTAACTCCAAAAAATTACCTAGTACTAGCATTATTCTAACCTTTTTGCTTTCTTGCCGTATTTTAGGGTTAAATTTTATGGATATACCATTATTATACATTCTTTTTAAGGAAATACTTAAAACGAATGGTATTAGTGAAGAATAATAAAATTGAGAATATAAGGAATAGGTAATTTATCGGTAACGCATAACGATACCGATATAATGGAAATTTTAAAATGTATAAATAGTGTAGAAAGTAGAACTGAGTTACTCTGAAATCTCCATAAATTCAACAGGAGAGCCGTTGTGCTTAATGAAGGCAACCCGAACACCATCACCGGGAGAAAAAGTTTCCACCAAAATATCTCTACCTAATAAGGCCTCTTCTATATTATCGACTAGATAAGCTACATGAGGTATGGTACGCATCATTTCTGGCATTGGGCTGTCAGCATCGAACTTTACCCACTCAACAGCGTACTCATCATTATTAAAATCTGTATAATGAATTTTACCAGGCTCATAATAGCCGTCCCAGTCTTTTTCTTCTAATGTTGGTATCCCTATATGACTGAACTGATATTTCATAATACTAATTTTTTACAAAAAGGTTTATTTCGTTTCGTATTGCTGTAAAATGATTCTGTAAAGCTTCAAAATCATTTGCTTTAATCATTTGTTTATCAAATAATGAACTACCCATACCAGCACCTACTACGCCAGCTTCAAAAAAAGACTTGATATTATCTTTAGATACCCCACCTGTTGGCATCAACTTAATTTGATTTAAGGGCGCCAATACATCTTTTATATATTGTGGACCCAATTGGGTTGCAGGAAATACTTTTACCGCAGATGCCCCCAAAGACCAAGCCCTATAAATTTCACTTGGAGTATATGCCCCAGGAAAAATTGGAATCTGCATTTCAACGCATTTCTTTATAACCGCTTCATCTATAATTGGTGTTACGATAAACTTTGCTCCTGCTGCAATTGCAGTATCTAAGTCTGCCATACTACACACCGTACCCGCACCTACATTTAAATCGGGGTAATTTAAACGTAACTCTGATATTATTTCAGCAACGTTAGGCGTATTCATTGTAATTTCTATAGTGTAATAATGTGCACTGATATAGGCGTCAACAATCTGTCTTACCGTATCTATACCCAAACCTCTAACTATACCCACAATCGGAGTACTATTATATCTCTCCCAAGAAAAAGCTGTTTTATTTTGCATGAATTTGTATTATTTTTTTTTGTCCCATCAACAGGGCTTTTTCCAAAACTTTATCACCAAAACATATTACTTGTGTATCATTTAGAATGGTTTCTAAAGCTAATTTATACATACTATAAAAAGGTTCTGTTGCCGCAAGAAAAATCGTCTGCTCGGTACCTTTTAAATAAGAAAGTTCATCTCCTATCAGCATACCGCTCAATAAATAGTAGTTATCTTTTTTGTTGGCATCGTTAAGAATATGCTTAGCCCTAATAGAAAAAATATTTGAACTCAACTCACCTCTAAAACCAATTTCTAGACCCTGTTTAAATGCCTCATGTCTTTTATTGATCCAATGACATTTTTCTACACTATTCGATAAAATACTAGTACAAGACAACAGCTCAAAAACCTCACCTGTCATGAAACTTTTTAAGGTACTGAACTCCCCTTTTTTATAATTGATATGTTTACTGTGCGTGCCTGGTAATATGAGAATACCAGATTGATAAGACTCTAAGTATTTAGCTAGGCCAAATGCCTGTATTTCCTCACCACGCATCATACCGGTTTCTGTTTTGACTCCAGAAATTAATAAAATATCTAAATTTTCTTTGAAAGATATTACTTGCCAAAGAAGACCATCGCCTTGGGTGTTAAATGGTATTTGACCATAAGGCAAATTCTGCATTCCAATATTTGAAGAAGCCATACCAGCGGCTATGACCAACCCTGCCTTATGGTGTTCATCAAGATTATTAATCTGACTCTCGAGATAATTCTTGAAAAATTGCGTTTGATCTATCTCATTTTGTTGTAAGAATTTTTGATAGATAACTTTTACACCTTGATCTGTTTTATGTTCAACCAGAACATTTAACGTTTCGGTTTCTACCAACCTAAGCCTAAAGTTAGAGGTACCCCAATCGCAACTAATAAAATAATCTGGTATTTTCATTTGTTCAAGGCCAGTGAAACTCTTTTTTTAACCAAATAATCATCTAAGGCATATGTAGAGCAATCTACACCTATACCACTATTCTTTACCCCGCCATGAGGTAGATATATATCATACTTAACACCGTTTAACTGTATCTCTCCGAATTCTAATTTTTCAGCAAAATAATTTAAGGTGTCTTTATTTTCAGCAAAAACATAAGAAGCTAAACCGGCATCTGTATTATTCGCCAATTTAATAACCTCTTCTTTCGTTTTAAAGGGAACAATTATTGCCACAGGACCAAAAATTTCATGCTGAAGTATTTCTGCATTATTATCTTTCATGCGGATAGCCGTTGGCTCAAAATAATAGCCTTTCCCTTCAATAGGATTTCCGCCATATAAAAGTTCACCACCTTGCTTAATTGCTTCTTTTACTATTCCATGTACTTTTTTAACCGACCCTTCATTTGCCAACGGACCCATATCAGGACCGTTTTCACGTCCGAATCCGATTTTAGCATTACTGAATTTTGTAACCAAGCCTTCCGTAAACTTATCGATAAGCGATTCGTGAACAAAGAAACGATTAGGCGCTACACAAATTTGACCTGTGTTTCCGATTTTTAATGCAGCCCCAAGATTTATGGCCAACTCTAAATTAGCATCATCCATTACAATAAAAGGGGCATTACCGCCACACTCCATACTATATCTTTTGATAGATGTTCGTGCACTTTGAACTATAAGCTTCTGCGCCGTTTCGGTAGAGCCGATCATGGTAATTAGCCTTGGTATTTTACTCTCACATAATGGAATACCGACATCTTTTAAATCACCACAAATTACATTAACAACACCTCTTGGAAAATTTATTTCAGCACAAAGCTCTCCGATAATATAAGCCGATAACGGCGAAAATTCTGATGGTTTTAATATGATACTAGACCCTGATGCAAGTGCAGGACCAAGTTTAAAACCTAAATTTAATAATGGAAAGTTATATGCCAAAAAAGCAACGGCTACACCTAACGGTTGAGACACCATATGATGCTCGTGACTACCATCTTTATCTTCAATAGGTATATCTTTTCTTAATTGAATTTCGTCAGAATAGTATTTTAATGAGTTAGTGATACTGGTAAGGTCTTCTTCTGAACCTTGCCAAGTCTTTCCCATTTCGTACATGATACTTTCACGTAGCAAATCGCTATTCTCTATTATTTTATTTCTTAATTTATCAATCCACTGCAACCTGGTCGCTAAAGGCATTACTGACCATGTCTCGAAACCTTTTTGTGCAGACTCTAATGCTCTATTCGTATCTTCAATACTTGCCCATGCTATGGTAGCTGTAGGCTTCTCATCTGCAGGACATATAACTTCAAAAGTCTTTCCGTTGGAAGCTTCAGTTAATTGCCCATCTATATATAATTTTTTATGACCGAATTTCAATGCTTTCATTAATTTGTATTTGTTTCTTTCTCCTTAAATTTTTCTAAAGCGTCAACGTCAACATCCACCCCTAACCCTGGCGAATTTGGTACATTTATTAAGCCATTTACCACTTTGACATCACTTTTTGTAACTAAATCTCTAAGTGCATTTTCGGTACGATCTAATTCCATAGTTGGTAATTCGCAGTACATTCTACCAGGGTTCATATCTAAATTACCAACAAAATGTACAGCAGCACTAATGGCGATCCAAGTACCCCAAGTATGTGGTACAACATCTTTACTATATGCTTGTGCCAAAGTTGCAATGCGCTTAGCTTCCGTTAATCCGCCGGTAGCACAAATATCTGGCTGGGCAATGTCTACGCACTCATTCTCTAACAAACGTTTAAAACCGAATTTTAGATATTCACATTCACCACCAGCTATAGGTATTGTCGTATTCTCTCTCAACCTTCTATAGCCTTCATAATCTTCTGGAGAAACAGGCTCTTCAAACCATGAAATATCAAACTTTTCAGCCTGTTTAGCAAGCTTTAAAGATTCGCGGTAATTATAGGCATGGTTAGAATCGATCATTAGTCTGATATCTGGTCCAATAGCTTTTCTTATTGCAGAAATATATTGAATGTCTTCTTCAACTCCAAGACCAACTTTCATCTTTACCGCCTTAAAACCTTGACTTTTATATAAAAGCGCTTCTTCAACCAATGTTTCTTCAAGATTTTCTACTCTAGTAAAATATAATCCGGTAGCATAAGGTTGAATTACAGGGTTTTTAACCCCTCCCAATAATACAGAAACAGGCTGATTTAACAATTTTCCCTTAATATCCCATAGCGCAACATCTATTGCACTAATGGCGGCTTGCAAGCTACCGCTACGAGCATAGTCTAATGAACGACGATACATTTCTTGCCATAATATTTCATGCCCTAAAGCATCTTTACCTAGAAGAAAAGGTGTAAAAAATTCAATACCTGCCTTTATAACACCTGCCGGCCCATAACCTTCTCCCCAACCATAAGTACCATCTTCTAAAGTAACTTTTACGATACAAATTCTACGCGTATCATATTGCCATTGAGAAAAATAGAAAGGAGTGTCTAGCTTATGTACTATAATATAAGGTTCGATTTTCGCTATCTTCATTTTATGTATTATTTACTTCTTAAAATCAATTTAATTTATACCCTTACGGTAGTTGATCAATAGTTTGCATACCCTAATATGCATATGGCCAATATGAGCACAGCAAGACCTATCATTAATAACTTAAATGGTGCTTTTGCATTTTGCCACTCTCCTGCTCTATATGCCCAAATATTACTGATGATCAATGCCAAACCTAGTAGAATTGGCCAACCTATTACAGGGCCCATTTCACCCATTAAAGCTGCGCCTTGCCCATAAACGCCAAGTGCCGAAAACCAAAATACACCAGACACAATTGCCCACATATAAGCTTTTCCACTATTAGCAACTTTATAAGAACTCCATGAATTATTTTTTGTCAATCGGAATACAGCATAACCACCATTTACAAGGAATGCACCAATAAGCACTACTACCCACGATGCTAAACTTGCATTTTGAGTACCGACACCAAAATCATCAACAGCTACTTGTGCGATTGATGCTGCATTTGAAAATCCTACATTTAAAAAAGCAGAAAGAACACCAGATATTATAGCTATTAACACTCCGGTTTTAATAGCTGTGTTAGTAGATGATTCATCAGTTTTCAACTTATCTCTACGTACACCTGCTACAGCTGTAATTGCAACTCCTACTATTAAAAGCACTACACCAATCATTATTATAGGAAAAGAAGGTTGTGAAAAAGCCCCTTTAATTTGAAACAAAGGAATTATTGACCCGACCGAAGCTGCCAAACCCATTACTACCCCATAGGTAATAGAAATACCTGTCTTTTCTACACTAACCCCAAAAAGGATACCTCCAACACCCCATAAAGCGCCATATAAAGAGGGTAGCACTAAAGCACTACTATCTATTGAAGCAATCACTTGGAACAGATCAGGAATAACCAAAATCGCCCAAACGAAAGGAACTAAAATCATTGCAACAAAGGCATGGAGCAACCACCATGCTTCCCATTTTAAAGGAGCCATATATTTCATGCCCAAACCAAATGTTCCTTGAAAGAAACTTGCTAAAAGCACTAATATTAAAGGAAGAAATTCAATATTCATAATTTAATTTTATACAAAAAAAAGAGCTATTCGATGTATATGCACTATTTGAATTCACCATATACAAACACAATATTACCCTCGTTTTAATTTCATTTATCAGAAAGATTTAAAGTTGATTCAACACCATTTAAGAACAAAAAACTGATGCTATTAAATAGTTAGGACTTTAAAATAAAACACGGCAATACATTTAAAATATCACCGTGCTCATTTTCAACAACTAACTCAACAACTATAATTATCTTATTTAAACTAACAATTCAAAGTACGTGGTTATTAAGAAGATCCACTATGCAATTATTAACCTAGGACTGCACAATATTATCAATTTGATGAATTTTACAGGAGTAAACTGTTAATTTCAACAAATACCCCTAGTTTTTAAATGTAATTCAAAGATATTGAGGTGTTTACTTATGTTATTCTTAGTTGAAAACCCAAAACAACACCAAAACCATAATACCTCCACTAATAGCAACAACGCCAGATAGCGCACTGAATGACCTTAATAATCTGGTTACCGAAATATCATGAACCTCTTTAAAAAGCCAGAAAAAACTACTGTTTACATGTATGATACCTAAAGATCCGGCTCCAATAGCAGCAGCCGTTAATTCAGGATTCAAAACTCCACCAGTTACCAAAGGTGCAGCTATAGAAGCTGTAGTTATTAAAGAGACGGTTATAGAACCCGTAACTGTTGTGAATAAGAAACTAAGCAAAAAAGGAATAATAATACCTAATACGGAAAGACTGCCGGTATCTACTTCTGAGAATAAAGAATTGACAATCTCGGTATCTTTAATTACTTGACCAAAGGCACCACCCGTACCCGTTATAAGTATTACTATAGCACATTTGGCTCCTGCAGACTGAAAATATGAATTTAAGCGTGATGAGAAATTTACTTTACCGATTAATGGAAGCGCAAAGCAAACACCAATCATTAATGCCCAAACCGGATTCTTAATAAAATCTATAAACGGATTGTTTGCGGGAAACATATTCCCCACCGACATTAAAACTAAAGGAACAAGCAATGATGCAAAGGGTAATATTCGCTTATACCCACCTAATTCTTTCTTATCTATAATTTCGGCATCTTGTTCAAGTGAGTTTGAACTAGGCATATTTAATCTCTTTGCATTTAGCTTAATCCATATTAATCCTCCAATAACCGCAACCAATGCTACCATAACATTAAATGGTATCATATCACCAATATTGATTTCTAAAAGTGCAGCTACCGCTAAAGGACCAGGAGTTGGAGGAATAAGTGCGTGTGCTACCGTTAAACTCATTGCAAGTGATAGACCTAAGACTAAAATAGATTGACCAGACCTCTTTGAAAGCGCCACCATGGTTGGCAATAAAGTTAAATAGGCAACATCCATAAAAACCGGAATACCTACCAAAAAACCAATAACCGCCATACCTAAAGGCAAACGATGTATTCCAAAAATCTTTATGATGCTTTCGGCAATTACATCTGCACCACCGGTCTCTGCTAATATTTCACCTAGCAAAGTACCAAATAGTATCACCAAGCCGATCCATTTTAAGGTATTACCAAAACCACTTAAAAGACTTTCGGTTACTATTTCGACCGAATTACCAGTTGCCAAACCTAAAATTAAACCCGCAATTAATAGCGCAGGTATAGGATGTACCTTAAATACAGTTACACCTACAATTAGTAATATTATACAGGAAATTAAAATAAAAAGAGCGGTCATAATCTTTAATTCAATAGAGAAGTTGATTTAATTACCATGCAATCAATCCCATTCTCAGTACAAACTTAACTGAATCGAAGTTTAACTATAGTTTCATGATTACCCATCACAAACACTATATTAACATCTATGTAACTAAATTCGGATTGCAAATTTCATAGCACCAAAACATCAAAATATCTAATACCATAACCAGTTAGGCATCTTCGAGCTCTACCTGCTGATTTGAAATATAAGGCTCCATATATTCAGTTGGAGTCATATTCATTAATGCCTTGAATTGACGATTGAAATTTGTAACGGTATTGAAACCTGATTGATAGCAAATTGTAGTAATCTGTAGTTTACCTTCTATTAATAATTTGCAAGCGTGCCCAATTCTAATTTCATTTAAAAACTGTACAAAAGACTTTTGTGTTCGTTTCTTAAAATATCTACAGAAGGCGTTTGGTGCCATATGAGCAATAGATGCAACGGTCTCCAATTCAATCTTATTTTCAAAATTCTCATTGAGGTATGAGATTATTTTAGCCATTCGCTCTTTCTCACTTTTCTTGTATGAATTGTCAAAACCATTGGAACATAGAAAACTAAAATTCTCACTTACCGATAAAATATCTAATATTTTCAATAGACCAACGATTCGAGAAAGACCCTGACCCCTAACAAGACCCATCATATGAGTATGCACTAAATAGGTTGCTGCTTTAGAAAATATTAAACCTCTATTTGCATTGTCAAAAAGTGTTTGTATTCTTTTTGCTTCGGGCAATTCTTTAAAAGTCTCTCCTAAAAAATCTCGTTCAAATTTTACTACAATTAAATCTGCTAAATTATTTTCGTCTAAACCATCATAATACTCACGATGGTTTCTGAACAAATGTGGCACATTACTACCTATTAAATAAAGTTCTCCTTCCTCAAAATTACCAATAGAATTACCAACATAACGCGTACCAGTACTTTTCAAAAAATAGATAAGTTCTATCTCTGGATGAAAATGCCAATCTTGCTCAATACAAGGTATCGTGTCTTGCCGTGCTAAAAATGAATTTTCAGGCTTTCTATCGGTTTGTTTATAGGTTAGTTTCATAATGCCTGGTTCTATTATTTGAGAGGTCAAAAAAATTACAACTCAGAAGAAATCGGAGTTCTGAAATTAAATATATAACAATAAATTCACTTAATTTTTATCAAAATTATATATTTAAGATAATTTATTGCTATATCATATGTTTAATTGATTTATTATTAATTTTGAGTGCTTTCTATTTATATAAATCATTAATAAAGCAGAATTTCAACATTTTTGTTTATATTAATTAATAATCAGAAAACTAAAACTGCATACGTTTTTGCATACGATTTAATAATTTGATAGCGGTTGAGCCCAATAAAACCGTTGGAATTTTTCCAAACGATGAGCTCATAACCCGAAGGTCGCTGGTTCGAGTCCAGTCCCCGCTACTAAGGCAAAGCCTCTGAATTTTCAGAGGCTTTTTTTATGCTCTAAATTTTTGAAAGACTTAGAATGTTTTGGCTGCAAATGAATGCTCTCTGTTTCAATTAAAGCTCTCTGTTCTTTAGTGAGGATTTTTACGGAAAAAGTGGAATCAATAGGGACACTATATTTTAATCTCTAAAAATTCATTTCTAATAAATCTACCGTAAACTTAAAATTATTTTTTTTAAATATAATTTATTGATAATCAGAATATAACAAAAACCATTATTGCATAGCGAAATACGCGTTTAAGTTATATTTCATAATGTAAATCTTATCAATTTATAAAATTTAAAATCTATTAAACTACGGAAAATCCTTTCGAAATCATAAATCAGCGCCTGGAACGAATTGAGCAATAATTGGATAAGCTAAACTCACAAAATCTAAGTGATTCTATGTCTAATTACTGTATAAATCAAGAAGTGTTATTTTTATTAAGTAAAACACCACTGACTACAGTGGGTTATTTATTTGAAGTATTACGAACTAAATAGTTATGCAATCAATCACTAATACTTTATTTGAAGTACAACTTACAAGAATTACTTTATAACACTAAATATATTTTACATAAATATGTATATTTGTAAAATATATTTAGTGTTATGCCTAAAAAGAAAATGATAATTCTACCTAAAACTAAAAAGATTCTTGAAGAAATGGGCGAGAATATAAAGCTCGCACGCTTGAGAAGAAAATTTAGTTCTGAGCAAGTAGCCGAAAGAGCAAATATTAGTAGACCAACTTTATCCTCTATTGAAAAGGGCGCACCGACTGTAAGTATTGGCTCCTATTTATTAGTTCTTCTAGTTTTGGGATTAGAAAAAGATTTTCTCTCACTTGCTAAGGATGACGTTTTAGGAAGAAAATTACAAGATGCAAATATAAGTACCAACGAAAGGGCTCCTAAACGAAAAGATAAAAATGGCTAAACAAAATAATAAGAAAGCTATAGCCGTTTACGCACATTGGTCGGGCATGAAAAACCCTTTACTTATGGGAACTCTAAATTCTGACCGCTTAAAAGGCAAGGAGCTATTTTCTTTTGAATATACCGCTGAATGGTTGCAGAGTGAACATGCACAATTATTAGATCCCAACTTACAGTTATATTCGGGATTACAATATCTTAATGACGATGAAGATAATTTTGGAATATTTCTAGATTCTTCACCTGACCGTTGGGGACGAATTCTAATGCGCAGAAGAGAAGCTGCTCTCGCGAGAACGGATAATAGAGAAGAAAATAAATTATTCGAAACCGATTACCTTCTTGGTGTTTTTGACGGACATAGAATGGGAGCGTTGAGATTTAAAGCAGAAGAAGACGGTCCATTTTTAAACGATAATAAAAAAATGGCAAGTCCGCCATGGGCATCTCTTAGAGAACTTGAGCAAATTAGTTTACGATTAGAAGATGACGATGTTATTGATGACCCAGACTATTTAAAATGGTTGAGTATGCTAATTGCACCCGGAGCATCATTAGGGGGAGCAAGACCCAAAGCTAGTATTGTAGATAATGATGGTGCACTTTGGATAGCGAAGTTTCCGAGTAGAAATGACCAAGGTGACATTGGCGGGTGGGAAATCGTAGTACATGAATTAGCCATTTTAGCAGGAATTCATATGGCTGAATCTAAAGCGCAAAAATTCTCTTCAAATTACTATACTTTTTTAACCAAAAGATTTGACCGTGGCATTAAAGGAGAGAGAATACATTTCGCATCGGCAATGACTATGCTCGGCTATATGGATGGTCAAGACCATTCGGATGGCGCCAGTTACTTAGAACTTGTTGATTTTATACAAAACCATGGTGCAAATGTGGACGAGGACCTAGAACAGCTGTGGCGCAGAATTGTATTTAGTATATGTGTAACAAATACAGATGACCACCTAAGAAATCATGGTTTCTTACTAACCGATAATGGATGGGCATTATCACCAGCATACGATATTAACCCTGTAGAAACTGGTACCGGTTTAAAACTTAATATCTCTGATGAGGATAATTCATTAGATTTGGAATTAGCAATTGAAGTCTCTGAATATTTTAGATTATCAAAAGATAAAGCTTATGCTATTAAAAAGGAGGTATTGATTGCCGTTGCTAGTTGGAGAAGTATAGCAACAAAATATGGTATCTCTAGAGTTGAGCAAGAATTGAAAGTAATTGCTTTTAGAACGAGTTAAACTATTATTTTTAAATAACAAGCCTGTGAGTAATTTTGTCTTGATTATTGAGGAAACAATGGGCGCTGTCTCGGTAATTGTTTAGGCTTATCTAATTCACATAAATTCTTAAAATCAATCATACCACCCAACCACATTAGCGTATCATATTCCTCATCGCGTTCTCTTAACAATCTATAATCTGTTTGCCAACATTTTAATCCCTCATCATGGTGCAAGAGGTAATCTATATCTTCTGCTCCAAATTTATCTATGTAACTCATGGTAATAATTCTTTAATGTTTGTATAAAAATAAAGTATATCAGATATTATAATCTAAGAGCAAGAAATCTGGTGTAAATAAACTCAATTTTTAATTATAATTGGTTCATTTTTTTACTAAAACTTTGAACTAGTTTGAACTGATTCTTTGCCCTATCTAAATTATGTTCAGCATACTTTATTTTATAATATACATCGTTATTTAGGTAGTCTGTTAAAAACCTAAGTCCCATTATAAACATCATAGTTTTGGCTCCTAATGGCAAATATTGCAATTCTAATGCAGTTAACGTAGTCCTAATTTTCTCTAAAAACCCTTTTTCATAAGCTTTATAATACTCCATATTAAATTCAACTAAATCTAAGTTGGTCTCATCCTCGGCAGCCGTATTACATATAGTTCTAATGGCGTCGCCAAAATCATAATGTACAATTCCAGGCATTACTGTATCAGTATCTATAACGCAAAGTCCTTTATTGTTTTTGGAAAATAATGCGTTAGATATTTTAGTGTCGTTATGTGTGACTCGCACGTTTATTTTACCAGATTCTTTAAGATTTTGAATAATATGCATCTCTTCCTTTAACTCAAATGCGAAATCTATACATTCTTGTGATTTTGCAAGTCGTTCTTTAGAGGATGCCTTTATTGCTTTTTGAAATTGTGAAAATCTAAAAAGCATGTCATGAAATTTTGGTATAACCTCGATTAATTCAGTAGCATCATAATCATTAGTCAAGTTCAAAAAATCTCCAAATAATTTACCTGCTTCATATGCTACTTCTTTATCGCCTACAGTTTCGAAAGTAATACTGTCATCTATATAATTCATTAAATTCCAATAACTCCCGTCCTTCGCTATATAGTAAGGCTTACCTTCTTTAGTTTCAATGAAAGTTAAAACACTACTATACAATTCATCTTTCGATAAGTCTTTCAGTTTTTCTTTTAAGTGAGTGCTGATATTAAATTTATTTGAAATTAACCCCTGCACATCATTAAAAACATTATCATTGATACATTGTAAAACAAAGTTTGTCTTAGATTCTGTCTTAATTAAATAAGTAGAATTAATGTGACCTGAAGCCAATTCTTGGTATGATTTAAATTCACTATCGTGTTGAAATTTACTGAATGCAAATTTTAATTTTTCTAACAACATATCTATAAATTTTGATTGACTTAGTTTTTTGAACAATAATTATCTTAAAGGTCAGAATGGTATTTTAAACCTATTACCGTTGCGAAGAAAATTAATGTAGTTTTGTAGAAACACAAAGCATTTTAAGAATCTATATTAGTTTTTAGATTCAAATATTGCAATAGTTAGCCTTCGACTTATTATCTTATTTTACTAGTTATTATTAATCCTCTATTAATTGATGAAGAGACTTTCCTAAAATGATATAACCTTCACTATTGGGGTGTAACCCATCTGTAAACAACGACTCGTTTATTTTTCCATCTTTACCTAGCAATGGATTCCCAATAATATTAAAATCAATTGATTCTGATTTTGCTAAATCTGCCAATTTAAGATTTATACTTTCAATTCGTTTTTCTTTACCAGTTCTTGGCAATATGCCTATCAACTGAATAGCACTTTGTGGTTGACGTATTTTAATAGCTTCTATCAAAGCTTTCAATCCGTTAGTAATCTCGATATCACTATTAATATCTAAATTATTTGTGCCAATCATTAAAACAATTTGTTCTGCATCAAATTCATCAAGCTCGTCGTGATATATTCTCCAGAGTACATTCTCTATTCTATCCCAACCAAATCCGAAATTGCGTACGCCCAAAGGTTCTAACAAACTACTCCAAGAACCTTGTCCTCTTGCTATCGATGATTCTGGTTCCCCTCCCCAAAAATTAATAATAGAATCGCCAATCAAGCATATTTTCGTTTTATCCGTTTTGTTTAGTTTAAGAACCTCTTGATGCCTTTCTTCCCATTTATAGACTGAAATATCTCTACTTTGTGTTTTAGCTATTGTAGTACTCAATTCCCCTACTGGCTCATCTAGTATTTCTCTTATTTTATTTTCATAGGTATCTGCATATTGCATCATACCATAATCATTAGGGTGTATATGATCAACGTACATATCAAAATCAAAGTTCAAATCATGTTTTTGCAATAGAAAAATGTTTTCGAACCCGTCTGATTTTAAGTCATTAAAAGCTTTTTCGAATTCATTATTAAGCTTTAAAATTAAACCAGTCCGTTTTTCATTAGTTAATTCATCTGCAAAACCTATATGAGATGTAAGGATTATAGGCACCAATGGTCTTTTCGTTTTTAGTTTTTTAACCGCAGCAATAGTTAGCGAATAAATATCATCTTCATCTGGATGTAAATTCGGCAAGCAATCTAAGATGTACAATTTTGCATCAACCTCTGTCATTAAATCGATTAC
The DNA here is from genome assembly GCF_035207705.1 of Maribacter sp. BPC-D8. Lineage (NCBI taxonomy): Bacteria > Pseudomonadati > Bacteroidota > Flavobacteriia > Flavobacteriales > Flavobacteriaceae > Maribacter > Maribacter sp. BPC-D8. The sequence goes on along the minus strand of NZ_CP128187.1, from coordinate 4,508,534 downwards.
TTCGGGCTCTAACATTCCGTTTCCAGAAAAACCAAGGTTAATAACCGGTCTTTCCAGTTTTCGCTCTAAAATACTAGTCCAAGCCATTCCTGGTCGAGAAGCGCATGCCCCTTGACAAATAGAAGTGCCATAAGCTACTATAGGTTTCTCATTTCGTATGGGTAGCGCATTAAAAAAAGATGTTTCTACCACACCAATCTCTAACGTTTCTATTTCGTTATATAATGGTAAAAACAGCTGGTATTCTCTTCCGTACTTTTTATAAGAATCAGATTTTTCATCGATTTTAAATGAGTAATCGCTTTCTGCATTAATGGTATATGAACCTGTACAACGAAGCCATTCACCATCATATGTTTTACTGTACATGTCTAATCCGCTTACGCCGGTTGCCGGCATATGATTCATTGAAATAGATCCTTTTAGCTTATACTTAATCTTAATACTGTCTGCATTTGACCAAAACCGTATAGATAACCCCGCTGACTGTTTTGATAAGTTCCAAACATCTTCTCTTACAGTAACTTCTGCTTTCTTTGGAAATCTATGGTAAATAGATTTCCCTTCATTTGACCAACTTTTACCTTCAATTACAGGAACCTCACTATTTACAGGGTTCCACCATTGTATTTTACTTTCATCTTGAGATAAAGAAATATTCACAACGAATAGAAAAATCAATAATAGGTTAGCTTTTCTCATAGTTTCACTTTAATTTTTTAGACTATTTAATCAATTAATTTTCAGTAGGTAAAGACTCCTGTTTTTATGGTATTATAATTTGAAATAGGTGTTCTAAATTCATATTCTATTACTAGCAATAGTTAGATGATTCATCTAATTAGTGTCAGTCTCAAACTCAGTAATATCTGTTAGTGACTCCATAAAGGCAATAATATCTTTAATTTCTTGCTTTGACAGGTTTAGAGGGGCATCAGATAATGTTTGGTTTTCAACTGGTAATCCCATTCCGGCACCTCCACCAAGGTTATAAAATTCTAAAACATCTTCCAATGAAAGAAATAAACCATTATGCATATAAGGCGCTGTTAATTCTACGTTCCTTATAGAAACAGTTTTAAAAGAATTTTTAAAAAAAGGATAATTATCTCCTTTTAAGCCATTATTCATTCTACCTAAATCTTCATCTAATTTTGGATTTATAGAATCGAAACCTTTTATGATTCCTAAAACTTCCGATTCGGATTCTACGTAAAATGGAGGTACACTACCATTAAAAATTGGTGCAAAATGACAACTACCACAAGCCCCTTTGCCCATGAATAAATTAAAACCTCTTTTAGCACTCTCTGGGTAATCATAATCATCGATTTCATTTCGCACATATTTATCGAACTTGCTATTAAATGATTTTAAAGAATTAACATAAGCCGCAATAGCATTGCTTATTGAACGCTCATTAATATCATTTTTTACAATGCCGCCGTAAGCTGCTTTAAACAGTTTTTGATAATTAGAATTTTTATTCAACTTCCTAATTATTGTATCAAAATTGGTATTAAACTCTAAATTATCATCAATAACGTGCGTTACTTGCTTTTCTAAGTTAAACTCACGCATATCCCAAAAATATCGTGTAGCGTATCCTGCATTTATTACAGTTGGCGAATTTCTTGCCGTAAAAAAACCTTCTTTATTTGATACACTTTTAGGTAGCCCATCAGTAAAACCCAGATTTGGATTATGGCAGCTTAAACAAGACATTGTATTATTCTTGGATAACTGCGCATCTTCAAACAACAACTTTCCTAATTCAATCGTCTTAGGGTTGTCTAATGGTAGATATACTAATTCTGAATAAAAGTTAGTGCTCAAAAAATTGACATCGAAAATGTTTTTTGATTGATAGTCTTGCGCATGCTTTCTATAAGGTTCTAGTTTAATACCATTTAAATTCTGAAACTCTAATAACCCAGCATACAAAGGATTTATTACTTCTTTTAAAAATACCATTCTATCAAAATCATTAAAACTTGTATCAGAGCTTAATAAACTTTCTCCTTTCTCAAAGAGTTTTTTGATAGTAATGAATTTACTCTTGGCCTTAGGATTGATATCTGCTTCAAAATACATGAATGCATTTTTCATACTCCGAAGACTTACATAACTTTCTTGTATTCCACTTACAGATCCTGGTGTATCAAAACCTGTGATACCTAAAGTGAAAATTCGTACCAATCCTGATCTGATACTTTCAATAATTTGGCTGGACTTTAATTGAAGGGGGAAATGTATTTTTGAAACATAATCTACATGTGTTCTTAACCCTGCTGCCAATACTTTTATGCGTTGTAATTGCTCTTTAGAGGCTTCTTCAAAGACAGCTTCATCTAAAGCCTGCAAACCTGAAGGTTCAATAATATTTCCTCCTTCAAAATATTCACTTATTTTAGGTAAAGGTGCTCCATTAATATAAGCTCCGTTATATGCCGATTGGTAATAATCAAAAATAAATTCAATTTTTTTATAAGCTAGTCTCGTTTTTTCAACTTGCCTTTGCAATTGTAACTCATCTCCAAATATTGAATTATCGGCTAGGCTTGCTAATACTTCTACTTCGTTTTTAAAACTTTGAAAATTGGTTGCATATACTTTCTCCACTTTTTCTGGAATAGTATTAGATATAGTATACTCTACCTTTTTACCTGACCAGATAAAAAAGCAGATAAATACTGACCCTAATAAAATACATCCCTTTTTCATTTTCGACTAGAGATATTAATTCGCTCTACAATAGCATAATTAGAAGATTACTTAATAGTAACAGATTCTGTATATGTCTTTTTATTAGTAATAACCTCAACAACATATAAGCCTTTTGCCATTTCACTTACATTAATGGTGTCTCTTCTACTTTTGCTAACCAATTCGCCAATGCTATTATAGAATTTCACCTTCTTTAAACGTTCTTTCTTATTTACAGTAATAGTAATTAACTTACTATCTGCTATATACGTAAGTATGTTACTTTCTTGATCTGATTGATTTTCATTAAAATTTGGTGTTGCAATTCCTGTTTTGTTTATCGTAAAATAATCATCGATCTCATTATTTTCTCTAATAAACTTTACAATCAAATTTTGCCCACCTTTACCATCATCTTCTACTTCCATAACACAAGATCCTAGTTGATTTAAGGATATATACATGGCTTGGTGATTTAAGTCTCCACCTGATATTTGACCTGCAGAACCCGTAGTTATATAAACAGCACCTTCCGTCGCATCTTTACTTTTTTCATATGCCCCATTGCTGTCCGCTTTTCCATCTCCATGACCTGTTGAACCAACGGTATGCCCACCTTTAGAAATTTCATCAGAATTAAAAGTATTTGCAAAACCTTGGTGTCCGTTTAAAAAATAAGAGCGCTCGTAAGAATGACTATGACCATTTAAAACTAAATCAACCCCATTAGCCTCTAACATTGGCATAAAATTTTCTCTCATTTCTATAGGTCTATGATCCTCATCAGAATCATGAGACCCCTTAGAATATGCTGGATGATGAAATAACGTTACAATCCAATCATGCTTAGTGTTTTGAATATCTGTTAGTGCCCAATTGTACATAGCACCACCAACTTCACGACTAGAATGGTGAGAATCTAATATGATGAAATGAATGTTGGCATAGTCAAAAGAATAATACGCTTCTGTACCTGAGGCTGTACCCCCAGCTTCCCCTTCTGTTGGAAAAGTGAAAATATCATAATAAGGACCGGATTGTGTAGCTGAATCTGCTGATTGACCGTCATGGTTTCCTAAGCATGACCATGCTACAGACTTTTTGAACATATCACCATAAACATCAAAAAAGGCATTTTGATATTCTGCATCTTTACCCGTGTTATAAGCGTTATCACCCAAAAACAACATCATATCAGTTTTACCTGTGTTTATTGGAGCATTGGCTACATAATCATAATAGGCATCTCGCACTTCTCTTTGACTATTATTTGCTGTACCGGGATCACCTAAGATCCATGCACGTACAAATTGTTTTGTACCATTAACTGGTGCCGTTATCACATACATATCTCCTGTAAGATCTTGAGATAAAACTCCTCCTTTATTACCAATATTAAAATAGTACTTCGTGTTCGAAGCCAAACCAGATAAAGTCACTTGATGATCAGTATTTAAAGCAGTATCGTTTTCAGTCATCGACAATGTAATTAATTCTGTACCGTAATTAACTACAGACTCTGTTGCAATATTTGTTCTCCATTTTACAATTACACTCGTAGGTGTTCCGCTTTGTAAATACGGTCCCCTTTCCACAACTATAGATGATGTGCTATTTATAGAATCAACAATTGCAGTCTCGACTATTTCCGTTTGCGAAAATGAATACACAGTAAAAAGCATCATTACTATTTGGGTGATTTTCTTCATCATAATTTCTAATTATTAATAGTGCTTTCTAAGCTTTTTATGTGTTGTTTTAATTCTAAAATTGAATCCATGTTTTTAAATTTCGTTTCCAATTGCTCAATAGTAACAATAGCTAATTTTAAAGCTATGTTCGCATCTTCTTGTTTATTAATTGAAGCTAAATACGCTGCTTTTTTATAATACCAAAACTCTTTTCTCTGATACTCAAGAATAAAATAATTGTATTGTTCTATTGTTTTTTCTACTTGATTTGAATCTTTTAAGTATTCTAATTTTTTAAGCTGAAGGGATAATGTATTTGCACCAACTTTTGCTAATCCGAAATCTATAATATCAATTGCCTTTGAGAAATTCTTATTATTATCTGCCAGTATAATACTAGTATATTCCAAGATGTCTTCTGGTCGAATATCAACCATAGTATTCATAACAAAATGGTAAGCGGCTATAGATTCTTTATACGCTACTAACTTGAATAATATTTGAGCTTCAAGCTTTTTAGCTTTTACATCTACACTATCTACTTCTAAGTACTTTGTTATATTCGATAAGGCATTCTTATAGTCTTCGGATAAATAATTAACCTCAGCTATTCTATACATTAAGACTTTATCTGTATTGCCTAAAGATGTAGATTTAAGATAATCTTCCATTGCCTTATTCAATTCAACGTGTTGTTGATATAAAAAACCTCTTTCGTAGTATAACTTAAAGTCATTAGGACTTTCTGCGATCTCTTTTGTTTTCTGATTTATTCGTTTAGTTAAATCTCCATGAGAAAAAACTTGAACAGATATAAAAAGAAACGTGATTATAAGTAGTGCTCTATGCGTTGCTGGTTTTAAAATCATTGTTTATGAAATATTTTAAATTACTTGTGTCTTATAAAACTATTAAGCTCTTAATTTCTTTTGCATATCTGTAGCACTTTTAATGTGTTGCTTATACGTTTTAAGCTCAAATTCTTCTAGTATATCTGCAACCATAATATCAGGAGATAGGCTTTCAATTATTGACCATTCTTCTTCATCGTAATTAGTAATCTTTACTTTTCTACCATATTTAGCATGAATAGCTTTGAACTTTCGCGTATATGGCCATGTGTGTAAAAATGCTTTATCTAGATTTAATGGTGCAATTGCCCAATACTTGTCCCAGAATCCTGTTTTTGCAACTTCATCACCAGTTACATCACATATTTTAGCCGTACCATTAATTGTACTAGACACAACACAATATTTGTTTTGCCAAGCTCTTGTATTAATTGCTTTTCCACCAGAATATGCGGAGCAGAAAAATACAATCTCAGCTCCTTTTTCCTTTAATTTCTCCCATCCATCATTCCATTCAAGGTCAAAACAAATTTGCACACCAATTGTTCCGAAATCAGTTTTAAATACTGGTGGGTCAATTGGCCCTGGTGTAATTCCTTTACCCATCTCTCCCTCGGTAGTATGTGTTTTTCGGTATTCTCCTACTATTTCTCCATTTCTATCAATAACAACAGCAGCATTATAATACTTACCATTCTCAGTAGTATAAAGTGGGCAAATTATATACGTATTATGCTTCTTGGCAAATTCAGAAAACTTACTAGTTATTTTCCCCAACGGTTCTTCTGCAACTTCAGCTATTAATTTCTTTTCTGAAATATGGAAAAATGGAAAAACTTCAGGAAGACATATTATATCTGGATTATAATTGACAATATCTGCCATATGACCTAGTACCTCGTCAACCATATCATCATGATTAACTGCATCAATCTTTGTTAAAGTAAGGGTAGCTATCCACACTTCTCTTGGCAACTTTACAGGCAACAAATTTTCTTTACTATTAGAAGCTATTGCTGCCGAAGGAGCAAGTGTAATGCCTGCACCTAAACCAAGTGCTGAGTTTCTTATAAAATTTCGTCGTTCCATATGCTTTATTTGAAGATGTTAAGAAATCATGTTTACCGAATTAATAACTTTCTATTGCTCCTATATCAGGTGCATTACCTTTATATAATAAACTTACCGGGGCTCTATCTTTCCATTGTATCGCTTTCATTAAAGTCATATAACCCGTATCATAATCAATACTTTTTATCTGAACTTCATTATCCCCGACACGAATGATATCGCCCTCAACAATACTAAAGCCGTCAGTAAAGAAATAAGGATCCTTTACTTTCAAAACAATGCTTGAATCACCAGCACCTATTGCATAGGTCAAAAATGCACCTGCATCTATACAAGTACTATCTTCTGATAATCTATAATCGTCTTTCTCAATATGTTTTAGGTTGGGATTTTCAACTTTAAATAGCGGATTTCCTTGAATATTATTTTGAATATAATCTGGATATGTTTGTTCAAATGCATTTAAAGTAAACCCTTTATCTTCCTTTCCTATAAAAAACACCTCTTCATCTTTATTACTCTGAGCTGTTATATTATTATTATAAAAACGGGTTTCGCTTGGATTGCTAGAGGAACTAAAAGCAACTTGAACACTTGGCACATCTCTTTTTGTATGTGCATCTTTAAATATTCTATTTGCATAGAATATATTGTTCATGAAGATATTATCGTAAAATTCAGTGTGTAAGTTGTGTGACACCTTAACTCCTGGTCCACTGCCATAGCGACCTTTTCCACCATTGGAATAGACGGTATTATTGTAAAAACGATTGCTGTAATTGAAAGCAGCTTCTGGAGAATCATCGCCACCGCCAACTTTACCATATCCACAAATATCCATACCACCTTCACAACCTGCGAAAATATTATTTCTCATAATACACTTTACCCCTGCAAATTGTACACCCCAACTTGCTGGTGGCTCTTTACCATTGTAATGCCCTTCTCTATGTGAATTAGGTCCGAACAGATTATTTTCAATAAGAATATGTTCGCTTTTACGATATGGGGCAGACCACTCTCTATCACGAGTAGCAAATATTTCAAGTAACTTTTGATTAGGATTAATTAATGAGTTATTTCGAATTGCAGAATCATGCACCCCCATAAAAACTAAACATGTATGTGATGCCGTATCAAAAGTATTACCTTCAATTAAATGAAAACTACCCCCTTGTATAGAAAGTAGATCAGTACCATTTTTTAAGATATTATTTCTAAAAAGAAAGTAATCGCCCATATCTTTTAGCTGACAAGATTCCCACATTGTACTGTTTTCAAATTCACAGTTTTCAATATTAATATGTGAAGCCGCTTTTATGGACATAAATTGAGGGCAATCTTTAAATTTTAATCCGTCTATAGTAATATATTCCTTTTGGTCAATCGAAATAGCGGGAGCTAACTTAGCCCCAGTAAACTCAACTATTTCGTTTCCATAATTTTTAAATACAATATAATTGTTTTTCTCCCCAGAGGATTGAGGACTAAGCTGTTCTTTAAATACACCCTCCCTAATTAACACCTGAGTACCTGCCATGGCAGCATTCACAGCCGATTTCAATGTTTTATAAGCATCACCATCTGTACCATTACAGGCACGATTAGAAATAGAATAATTACCATTACAGTCAGTTGGTAATAATGTATCAACATAAATTATCTGTGCATACGAATGCATGCTGCTTATTAGCGCAAAAAACAGAAACAGTAAATAGGAATTTTTCATTTATTTTTTAAATAATGCTTAATTAAACAAGACATCGCTCTTTGATGATATCATCAAAAGAAAAATATGTTTATTCAGTAATAGCGTTTTTCTTTAAAAGTATATTGGTATAGATCTCTACCACTTTTTCTATCTTATCTACATAACAAAATTCATCTGTTTGATGAGCCATTTCTGGCTGACCCGGACCTAAAATAACCGTTGGAATACCTCCATACGCACCTTGTAGCACTGAACCGTCGGTGAGATATGGCAATGCTTTAGGATAACCGGGAGTATTCTCTGAAATACCACAAGCATTGTACACCCTTTGAACAAAAGGGTCTTTTTCTTCAGTAGAAACTGCAATTAGATCTGTTAAGGTTTCAATCGACACTTCCTCTCCCAGTTCATTTTGAATTTTAGCTAAAAGCTTATCATGAGCTACCTTAGTTGTAGTTCTAGCATCTATCGTGAACTCAGCATAATCTGGTACCGAATTAATGT